>JAAFHQ010000793.1 GCA_013298445.1 Chitinophagales bacterium
GGCTAAAAAATCAATTTGAGGATCAATTACAAATGTATCGGTCGTATCATTGGTGGCAAGGCGGGTAAGCGTAAAAGCATGCGCTCCACTACGCGAGCCAATCAGACTTACGGCATTTGCACTCAAAACCACCTTCTCATTGAACTTGATGGCAATATTGACATTGGCGGCCACGCCACTAGCTTTGTTCAAAGGTTGGGTGCTCAATACTTGGGGGCCCTGGTCGAGTTGACCACAAATCACGGCGTGTTTGCCCAAACCATCAAAAGTATTGCTGGCAAAAGCTTCCCATTCAGCAGCTGGATCAAAGGGATTGTTGGGATCTGAGTCCCCTTTACAAATGTCTTTGCGCCGCCGCAGGGTTTTGTCCGTGGTAGAAATGCTGGCATTGCCCCAACCAGCGTTACCCGGATTAGTACCAATTTGCCCAAGCACATCGATGACCGCTCCAGTTGCACCTCCTTTGCGCAGCACGATGGCATCATTTCCATCAAAAGCCACCAGATTGCTCGATCCCACATCCATCACCGCAATGATGGCGCGGTCGGCATCGGTGCGCCCCAGAACAAAGACTTTACCCGCTGCCAGTGTACCAAATAATGTCAAGGAAGCCGTGGGTGTATTGGCTCCATTGGAGTACAATTGAATCACATAAGTGCTCAAATTAATGGTCGAACTGGTTCCATTGTAAATTTCGAGGGCTTTGTTGTTGCCCGAACCTTCCACGTATTCGGAAATGATCAAATCGCTGGGTTGCGCGTATAACGTGATGAAAGTGACCAGATTTACCAATCCTAACAAGACAAATTTACCTGAACAACAGGCGTAGAAACGATCCATGGGAAAAATATTTCCCCAAAGGTATCCAGATTTTTTTTGGTAAAAAACTAGATTAAACTGAATGTTCTTTCTACATTTGCACCTCGTTCATAAAAACTGTTGAACCATGCCAAAGATGAAAACACATTCCAGCGCCAAGAAGCGTTTCAAGGTGACTGGATCCGGCAAGGTAAAGCGTTTCCAAGCCAACACTTCGCACTTAATGCGCAACAAAAGCAAGCGTGCGAAATTGGCTCACCGCGACTCTACTCTTGTTTGTGACGCAGAAGAAAAGCGCGTATTGCGCATGCTCTGCAAAGCTTAGTAACGGACTGCTCCGTTCTCTTTTTTAACGAGAATACAGGAGAAAGTATCACCCAGCCGGTGATCCCTGTATTGTACTAAAAAAACAAATAATGCCACGTTCAGTGAACGCGGTGGCTTCAAGAGCCCGCCGCAAGAAAGTTTTAAAAGCCGCTCGCGGTTTCTTTGGTGCTCGCTCCAAAGTTTTGACTGTAGCCAAAAACGCCTTGGATAAGGCAATGGGTTACGCTTACGTCCACCGCAAAGCTAAGAAGCGCGCCTTCCGCCGCTTGTGGATTGCACGTATCAACGCAGGTGCCCGTCAATATGGCGTTTCTTATTCACGCCTGATGCACCATCTCGCCGAGAGTGATGTTCAGTTGAATCGGAAAGTATTGGCAGATTTGGCACTTAACCATGCCGACGCGTTCAAAGCAATCGTAGAGTCCGTACGTTAATATATACGACGACATCGACCCAAACGGGGCGGCCATATCAGATGATATCGCTGCCCCGTTTTGTTTTTATTAAAATTATTCCCACTTTTATACTTATTCTGATTGCGATTTGCGTTTAATTTTTTCAAAATAATGTCTTAAACCCTCATTCATATGGCCAACGTCGAAGCGATCCGCGACTTATTGCGTACCAATTCCATTAGCAAATTTTTAAGCGTCAATGCCCGTAACACCTACGTCGTGGCATTTCGCGAAATGCTGAATGAATTGGGTTTTTCTAACGAATTAAAAATGAGTTCGATAGGTAGCAGCGATTTTTTCGGGAATGAGGTCGTGAATGCAGTAGTGAGTTTTGCCCGGCGGAATAAACTCGATTCAACAGGTATGACGGTGACCCCTTTTTTGGGTGCCACCATGGTAGAACGCCACGAAACCTTACCAGGAGTAAAAACCCTGGAAGGCGCCATTGCCAATGGCCAATATGCTCAGTTCAACCTGCAAAATACAGCGGACCGCAATAATATCGTTTTGCGTAGTTTGCTGCAAACCCTCGGTATTACGGGCACTACCACCCAGGATGCACTGCGTAATTTTGCCCTGCGCAAAGGACTGTCTTCGGATGGTTACCAACTGACCGAAAGCCTGGCCAAAGCACTACTTGCAGATTTGTATCAACTATATGGCGATGGTTTGTCCAAACTATCGATCAACCCTGGCACTACCAATCCTCCCTGGACGGGGACGGGCAATACTGGAAATACCAATGGTGGCTATACCAACCCCGGAACCACAGGTGGAACTGGAGTCCCTCCTGTGACCAATCCAGCCATCGGCAACAATTTACAAATGGACGACCGCGGCGGAACAATCGTCATTTCGGACGGCTCGCGCCAAATTCAATTCCGCAAACACCAACCACTAGGAGTATCCACCCCTGGTTTCAACAGCCTGGTGACTTTTGTGGAGCAAAACAAAGACCGCCTGGTTGAGCTGGATTTGACCTATGAAGCCCTACAAGTGATGGAATCCATCGCCAAAAATGAAGGCCGCATGGATGCCATCAACTCTTACGACCGAGGCATTCTGAGCATTGGTACGTATCAATGGACTTTGGGCCGGGATGATAAAGATGGCGAGTTACCGGCCCTGTTGAAAAAATTCCGCGACCAGTTTCCCGATTCATTCCGGCGGCATTTTGCTCCACTTGGAATTGATGTGAGCCAAGACACCAATACCACTTATGGTTTTTTGACCTTGAATGGTTTAGCAGTCAACTCACCCCAAGTCAAGGAGCAGTTTCGGGACCCCGCCTGGGGTTTTCGTTTTTGGAGGGCGCTGCAGGAGCCGGATTTTCAGGCGGTACAGGTTGAACATGCCCTAGATCGTTTGAAAAACTTCTACTGGAAACCCAGTTATGCCGTCTTTGGCAACTTGCTCAGCACCGTGATTACTTCAGCGTATGGCGTTGCACTGCTGTTGGACAACCATGTCAATCGCCCTGCCTGGATCAAACCTTGCGTGGAATTGGCCATGCAACAAACCGGATTGAGCAATCCCAGTACTTTCAACGATCAAAATGAACGCGACCTGATTCAGGCTTACCTGAATGTACGCCATACTTACACGGATGGCAGCATAACGCCGATGAGTAAGTCACTGATTCGGGCTCAGGCAATTTATGCGGATGTTGCAGCGGGTAAATTGTCTGAAAAGAGGGGATCTTTCCAATTGTCCAATAAAGCGGTGGCGGCTTATGATACCTTCAGAGGGGCAGATAAAAGTGCTTTACCTCCAGTGTTTTATGAACCTGGGGAGTTTCCGGATATGGAAAATGAACGGGAGTAAATAAACATAGAAACTGATTTCGTGCGCCGCAGGCGCATAACTTTCTAAGGTGCTCTAAGGTGTCTAAGGTGGTTCAAAA
>JAAFHQ010000795.1 GCA_013298445.1 Chitinophagales bacterium
CCCGATGCAGCATTGGGTGAATTGGGTGGCAAAATTTGGGAAAAAATCATCCTGAAAGCCGAACTCAATGATTACGAAAAGAACTTCAAAGTGATCTCCAGCAAACTGGTGGCGGGCAAACCCATCATCCACATTTTCAGCGAAGAGGACCCCGGTGAGGGATTCCAGCCTGCTGAGCCAGGATTGGAGGATGTGTTTTTTTCAAAAATCAACCAATAAAACCCCAATTGCATGCTCTTCACCTTCCTAAAATTCGAATTGAAATCCTGGCTGCGTGCACCCATGCCCTGGATTTTTCTCTTCATATTCGCGTTGTTTACCTATTTTGCAACGGTTACTGATCAGGTACAGATTGGCGGTAGCTTTGGCAACATTTGGAAAAATGCACCTTTTGTCACCCAAAACTGGTATGGCGTATTTAGCATTCTTTCGCTTTTGCTGATTACTGCTTTTTTAAATACTGCTGCCATCCGCGATTTTGAGAACAATACGGCTCAGATCGTATTTGCTTCGCCAGTCCAAAAAATGGGCTATTTCTTTGGCCACTTTTTTGGAGCACTGCTGGTTTGTTTGATTCCAATGCTGGGGATTTCCTTAGGCATGTGGCTTGGGGTGGGGATCAATTCGTTCACCCGTGGGCTCGATCTGGAGCGTTTTGGCCCTTTTGAAATTCAAAGCCATATCAACTCTTATTTGGCTATCGTCATTCCCAATATGATTTTTGGAGGAAGCATTTTATACACTGTTGCTGCACTTACACGCAGTACCATGTATGCTTTTATTTCGGCAATGTTGCTGCTAGCAGGATCAATCATTGCTGGCAACCTCATCAGCGACATAGAGAATGAAACCTTATCGGCCTTATTGGATCCATTTGGTTTACAGGCATTTAATGTCATTACCAAATATTGGACAGTTGAGGATAAAAACCATCTCTCAGTTAGTTTTTTACATCCGATGATGTTGAGTAACCGCCTATTGTGGATGGGAATTGGTTTATTGATTTTATGGGTTGGATATTGGCGCTTTAGCTTTGTAGAACGGGCTCAAAAAGCAAGAAAAAAGAAAAGTACCATTTCTAAGGATGAGCCTTACGGCTTGCGTCAATTAGGCGAGATGTCCATAGTTAAACCAGCAACCGGTTTTAGTATTACTATGGCTCAGTTCCGCAGCCAATTGAAAGCCAATTTTTGGGGCGTGGTAAAAAGTACTCCTTTTATCCTCCTTACATTTATCGGTTTGTTGAACACCATTCCAAGTATGCAATTTGCTACGGAAACCTATGGTACCCATAACCTTCCAGTGACCTATACCATGGTTGCCATCATTAGGGGTGCTTTTTATATGTTTCTGATTTCCATTATCGCTTACTTCTCAGGTGCGCTGGTTTGGAAAGAGCGTAACGCCAAGGTCAATGAGATTTACGACGCTATGCCTACGCGCAATTGGACTGATTTTCTATCTAAATTCTTGACCATTATTGGAGTGGCCGTTATTTTATTGAGTGTATGCATTGTAGCTGCCATAATTGCACAGGCATTAAATGGCTTTCACCGCTACGATCTTGGAGTATATATCCGAGAACTCCTGGTACTGGATGTTATATGGCTGTCATCCCTGGTGGTTCTGTTTTTATTGATCCACACACTTGCTCCCAACATGTACCTTGGCTTTTTTATTTGCATCGTTGTGGCGATCATTAACGTTTACATTTGGGGCGCGCTGCGCATCGAAACAAATATGGTTCAAATCGGTGGCACCCCTGACTACGACTTATCAGACCTCTACGGTTACAAACCTTACGCTAAGGGGCTATTTTGGTTCAACACCTACTGGGTCTTATTCAGCGCCATTTTAGCGGTTGCTGCGGTGTGCTTTTGGCCAAGAGGCAAAGAAAGTGGCTGGCGCAAACGTTTCAAACTGGCTGCATTGGAATGGCGATCTTACCGCTGGGCGGGTTTTGGTGCCATTGCCTTATGGGGATTGAGTGCTGCCTGGGTTTTTTACAATACCTTAGTTTTGAATCCTTTCAAAAACAGCAAGCAAATTGAAAAACTGACCGTACGTTACGAAAAGGATTACAAAAAATACGAAGGCAAAGCCCAGCCACGCATCAATGCCGTGAAGTACAACATCCAGATTTTCCCAGAAACCCGCAGCATCGACGCCAAAGCCCAAATGTGGGTGCGCAACCTGCACCCTAAAGCCATCGATACCTTATTGGTACAAGTGCCACGGCAGATCAAGTTCACATTAAGCAACCCTCGACTGAAACTGCTCAAGGACGATAAGGACGTTTATTTCCGCATTTACCGCTTGCAACCTGCACTGCAACCCGGTGACTCCATGCGCCTGGATTTCAGTTCTGTTTATCAAAGCAAGGGTTTCGAAAATGAGCTGAGCGTGCAGGAAGTAATGCAAAACGGCACTTTTTTCAGAAATTTCAACATCGCGCCTCGTCTGGGCTACCAACCCGATGGCGAGATGACCGATAAAAACCGCCGGAAAAAGTTCAAACTACCCGAAAAGACCCGGGCACCCAAACTCAACCGTGCGGATACCATCGCCCGTGGCAATTCCTACCTGGGCAATGATGCAGACTGGGTCAATGTAGAAACGGTGATCAGCACATCGGAGGATCAAATCGCCATTGCACCGGGTTCCCTGCAAAAGGAATGGAGGGAAAACGGGCGGCGTTATTTCCAGTACAAACTTGATCACGAAAGTTTCAACTACTACTCTTTCATGTCCGCCAGATATGAGGTGGCGCGTAAAAAATGGAAGGGAATCGACCTGGAAGTGTATTACCACAAAGACCACAAGGACAACGTGGATCGCATGCTCAAGGCGATGCAAAAATCGCTGGAGTATTACACGACGAACTTTGGGCCTTATTTCCACAAACAATGCCGCATCATCGAGTTTCCACGTTATGCCGATTTTGCTGAGGCTTTCCCAGGCACCATGCCCTACTCGGAAGGTATCGGGTTTATTGAGGATTACCGCGCAGACAAGGACGATATCGACATGGTCTTTTATGTAGTTGCACACGAAATGGGACACCAATGGTGGGCCCACCAGGAATGTGGGGCTTACATGCAGGGCAGCGAAATGACAGTGGAAACCTTTGCCCAATACAGCGCTCTGATGGTGATGGAAAAGGAATATGGCCGCGATATCATGCGCAAATTCCTGGAATACGAAGCGGATCGTTACCTGCGCGGGCGTGGGGCAGAACGTTTGCAGGAACTCCCACTAGCGCGTTCTGAAAACCAGGGCTACATCCACTACAACAAAGGCTCACTGGTGATGTATTACCTGAAGGAAATGATTGGGGAAGAAAAGGTCAATCAGGGGCTACGCGACTTTTTGAACAAATTCCGCTACGCGCCGCCGCCCTTCCCGGTTTCCAGTGATGTGGTCGACGAGTTTTACAAACAAACGCCGGATTCGCTCAAGTACATCATCAAAGACCTGTTTTGGGACATCACCCTCTT
>JAAFHQ010000796.1 GCA_013298445.1 Chitinophagales bacterium
GAAATAAAAAAAGGCCGCCGATCCAGTTCCCTGAATCGGCGGCCCGCTGCATGTTGAAGAAAAATCTCGGTGTCAGATCAATACAAACCCATGAGCAGATTCATGAGACCACGAAGAGCGTGGGTTCTGGTCATTTCAAAAGTAAGACCCGGCATACCACAAATGTGCTGCCCGCCGATCCAATCTTTTTTAAGGTTTAGCAAAAAAAATGTACTTGTTGATCTTTTTGCGCAAACCAAGCTGGATACCCCAGTTTTGGTAATGCTGATCGATGGCGTAATCATTGGCCGTAAACGAACCGGAATGGTGCAATACATATGGCTCCAATACCAACCGCAAACGTGGCGTAATAGGGTAACTTGCCGCGATACTGCCATACAAGGCTACACCTAAATTATTGCGGAAAGCGGGATAAGCATCAGGTGTTTTGCTGGAAAAATCTAATACTCTATTCAGATCAGGCGATAAAAAGTTGCCCTTTTGATTGAAGGCCATATTCAGATACACTCCAGCATTGGCAGAAAGGGTAAACTTGCCCACATTGTTGCGCTCGTAACCTACCACAACGGGAATATCAATGGTTTGAAAACTATTCTGCTGTGCTTTCTGCTGGTAAGTAAATGTTTCTCGGTGGTTGCTGTAGCTCAAACCACTGCGCACCGCGATGCCATCGATGGAAATCATTGAAAAACGCAGGGCAGCTCGATAACCATTTTGGACCGCCTCACTCTGTTCACGAGCCTGACGGTACAATTCAAATTCAGGTTCGCGTGCCTCCAAAGTTCTGGTAGGCACATCCATTCCTGCCATTAACTCGCCGTATACGCGCCAGCCGCGAACTCTGGGCAGGTACAAGGGTTTGCCGCCATCCAGACCAAGTTCAGGTTGGTAGGCTACATTGGTGTTGCGTGAATCCAGGAGATTGAAATTCTCTATTGTTTCTGTTTCTTCGGTTGCGAATGAAGCTGTGTTTTTTGCTGCAGCCTCACCAGGAAGTTCAGCAGAAGTAGTTGTATTTAAATTTGGCGCAGCCGAAATTGTAGAAGGATTTTCTCCCGGAACCGGGTTTTTCAAATCCTGATTCAAAGTAGGCGCAATTGGGGGAGTATGCTCCTTACTCTTAGATGCCTTATTGAGTTGTGCAGCGGCTCGGCTATCCAGGTTGGGCATCAATACTGCCGTTTTATAATTGCCAAAACTTTGTTCCAACAGTTTTTCTTCCAGCTGCTGTTCCTCGGAACCAGCAGGATGTTGACCCTGTACATCCGGAGCTTCCATTGCAGGATTTATGGCTGCAATCGGCTCATTCGAATTGGTCTGTTTCAGCGGTTTGGACTGTTCTGGTTGATTTTCCGTGTGCTCGGCCCACATCCAAATGGCCCCAGTCAAACTGAGCAGCAGCACAGCTGCAGTCAGGTACCAGACCAATAAACGCCGGCGGGATTCTTTCGCTTGAGTTGTTTTTCGGGCGTCCAGTGTGGCCCACAAGTGCATAGGCGTTTCCATGCTGTGGTGGTACAACTTGTCCCGAAAAAGATCATCCAGCGGATTGTGCTCGCTCATACCGTAACTTTTTGTACATGCTCTAATTCCATGACCATTGCCTGCAGCATCTTGCGGGCTTTTACCAATTGTGACCGGGAAGTGCTCTCTTGAACCCCCAGGGTATCCGCTATTTCAGCGTGGCTGTAGCCTTCGATGGCGTACAGGTTGAACACGATGCGGTAGCCCTCGGGTAGGCGGGCAATCAGCCCCAAGAGTTCTGCTTCACTGAGCTGGGAAAAAACACTGGGTTCAGCAGCGGAAAAATCCTCCCTTATTTCCAGGCCGTATTGCTCATGTGTAAAACTTTTGCGGTCAAAGGTTTTTAGTGCCGTATTCACCACCACGCGGCGAATCCAGCCTTCAAAGGAACCTTTGTTCTGAAATTGATGCAAATGATCGAAGATTTTGATGAAAGCGTCTTGTAAAACATCTTCCGCTTCCATCTGATGCCGGGCATAACGCATACATACCGACAACATCTTTCCAGCGTAACGCTTAAAAAGTTCCTGTTGGCATTCTCGTTTTTGCCGCAAACAACCTTCGATGATTTCTTTTTCAGTCACAAGTTTAACAGGTCTGATTGAATAGAGCCGACAGCAATGTAATTCGCTGCCTTAGAACCACTAAAACCTGTCACGAAAATACAACAATAGTCCGTTTACGGTATGAGGATGTTGAAAAAAGCCTGATTTCCAGCGCTGAAAGGCTTCTTCGAGTGGCATGAGTTCAAGGTCGACCGCTTCACCAGTATCCAGATCGATGGCATGCTTGGGTTCACAATCGGTGGCCAACCAGTGGTGGATGTAAGAATCCATAAAGACGGGATTGGAAGGAATACTGCCCAAAAAGGTCCAGTTTTGACTGGCATAGCCCGTTTCTTCGCGCAGTTCGCGTTGGGCCGAAAAATGGTGTTCTTCCCCGGGGTCAACAATTCCCCCAGGTAGCTCCAGGGTTTCAAAACCGATGCCTACCCGGTACTGGCGGGCCAGAATCAATTCCTGATTGGGGGTGATGGCAACTACATTGGCAGCATCGGGCGAGTTGAGGATGATCATCCGTTCAGTGATGCCATTGCGGGGGTTCGTCAGGTGGTCGAAACGGGCCTGGAAGAGTTTGAGATCAGGGCCGGGTTCGGAATGTTGAAGTTGCCAGGAAAGCTTTTGAGAAGGCATGGACACGAAGTTCAAAAGGTTCCAAAGTTCCAGGGTTCGGCGTTACCGTTAACCCTGGAACTTTGGAACCTTGGGTTTATTCCGGTTTGGTATCATCGATAATGGCATCATCGATCAGATCATTGCCATCATTGTCCCCATCATCGAATCCGTGGGTTTTATTCCCTTTGGTAGATTGGAAATCTGGGTCTTTGCTGATCTTGGTTTCGTTTGAAAAAGCGGCACTGTCGCCATCAGCCCAACGTTTGGCTTTGTCAAAAAAGTCATCGTGTTTGCCGAGGTCGTTCTTTTTGGCATCGTCCATTACGTCCATAAAAGTGCGGTCTTTGTCTTTGGCCTTTTCCTCAATTTTGTCGCCCATTTCTTTGGCTTTTTGGATGAGGTCTTCCATGCTGTTTTGGTGTTTTTCCGAGGAGGCTTCTTTTTTGGCTTTTTCGTAGAGCTCATCGGTTCTGGTGATGACCTCGCCTTGCATTTCTTTCACCTTTTCCCACACTTCGCCGCCTTTTTCCAGCACCTTCTCCCCTACTGTTCCGGCTACTCCCTTCATCGTTTCAAAAACGGAGCTACCCACGTCCAGCAGTTTTTCACCTGCTTTGGCTGCCACTTCTTCTACTTTTTTACCAGCTTCCATGGTGGTATCCAATACTTTGGCACCAATTTTTTCAGCCGTTGTTTTTTCCCGAGGAGCGGCAGGGTCTGCGCTATCGAGGGTATCGAAGTTGAGTGGGCGATCCTCCACTACTGGATTGGTCACGGGTGGTGGTGGCGGGGGAG
>JAAFHQ010000797.1 GCA_013298445.1 Chitinophagales bacterium
CCGAACACCGCAGCATGTACATCGATCCACTGTTGTTCAAAATGCCCGTAGCCATTGGGGATCGCAGCGAAACCGTGCAGGATTTGCCTGCTGCATTGATGGGGACCCGCTTTCCACTGGAAGGTGAGGCAGTACGTTTATTCATGCAATGGGGTGAAGGTTTGCCCGCTCAGCACCTCGACATGGACCTTAGTTGTTCCATTGCTTATGCGAATCGGGTGGAAATTTGTTCCTACTCCCATCTGGTCACTCCGGCCTGCAAACACAGCGGCGACATCCGGAGCATTCCAGAGCAGGTAGGCACTGCTGAATACATCAACATTGAACTGAAAGTATTGCGGGAAATGAAGGCCCGTTACGTGGTGTTCACCTGTAATGCTTATTCCAACGGCAGCATCACGCCCAATTTAGTGGTCGGTTGGATGAACAGCGCTCACCCAATGGAAATCTCTGAAACTACCGGGGTGGCCTATGATCCTTCTTGTGTGCAACATCAGGTACGCATTACCACAGGTTTGAGCAAGGGTTTGATCTTTGGGGTCTTGGATGTGGCAAACAACGAAATTGTTTGGCTGGAAATGCCTTTTGCCGGGCAGATTGTCCAAAATCTGGATCACAAAAATGTTGACTTGTTGCTGAAAAAACTGGATAGCAAAATTAGCATCGGCAATCTGCTGCGCATCAAGGCTGAAGCGCAAGGTTTGCAGTTAGTGGACACGCCTGATGAAGCCGATGAAGTGTATACGCAGGAGTGGGGGAGAAATGCAGCTAAGGTTACTCAATTGCTGGTTGATTGACGACACTAAAATAGAATTAACAATGTAGAGGTGGAAAATGTGCTATTTTTGATTTTTCTAGACGATTAAATAGCATTATGAAAATTATACTTTGTATCTTAAGTTTGTTAATTCCAGGTCAAATCTTCGCCCAATCTACCTGGTCTGAACACTTCAGTGCCGGAGAATTCACTCTTAGCCGTGCTTTTTACCTTTCACCTTCGAACGAGTTGTTGTTAGTGGGCACTGCTGCACCAGCTTCACTTTACCCAACCTTATTTCTTTGGAGGGTAAATCCGTTTACAGGTGATTCAATTGCTTTAAAGAGATGTTTTTCAGCAAGCTTATGTAATGATAGGACCTCAATAGACCAGGTAATACAGGATCCAGAGGGCAACCTGATCACTACAGGATTTATGACCTTTAGTCCTTGTAATTACCTTGCTTCGGTTGATACTAACTTAAAAATTAAATGGATTAAATATTTGTGCACAGAAGAGCAAATTCATTACATAACTTCTATTCTTGAACAAAAAGAAGGAGTTTTACTTGCTGCATCCTATTCTAGTTTAGGAGTTACCCTTCAAAAAAGATCTTTTGATGGGGATTTAATCTGGTCAAAATACATTGCTGGAGCAGACCTTGATATAAGAAGTCCAAAACTAGTCCAGCTGGAAAATGGGGAATTTCTATTGTTTTATGTAACCAGCACTAGTAGTCGAGTCCCAATAGGGCATCTTGCAAAATTTGATAAAAATGTAAACTTGTCTTGGACAAAAGAAGTACACTGGCTTACTCATGATTTGGAAAAAGCGGTAGATGGTCATATTTTAACGGTAGAAAGCGAATCCATTCAAAGTTCTAGCCTTTCCAATCGGATTAAAAAACTGAGTGCACAAACCGGTGAAGTTGTTTGGCAAAAAGACATAAGTTTTCCTGGTTATTTCCCACAAGTTATAAAAGCTGATAAATTCGGAGGCATTTACCTGGCTGGAACCTATCGGAAGATAATAGATCCGGTTACCAATAAATACATGTTTGGGCTTGTAAAACTTGATGATTTTGGCAATGTAAAATGGAATAAGTTCTACGAAAGTGACCAAAGTGAGCAGCCTCGTCGGATGATCATTGGTTTAGATAATAGTTTGTTCATTCAAGGAAATAGGGAATCAATTGGAAGTCTCAAAACTGTGATTAAAAAAATTAGCCTAGATGGGATTTTAGTTAAATCAATGGAACCAGAAAATGGAGGGGTAAATGTAAGTTTGGCCCCAAACCCTGCTTCTGAATGGCTAAATATTAGTATTGAAAATTCGAATAAACAGCAGGTTAGCTATCGAATTTTTTCATCTACAGGGCAAGAAATCATCAGGGAGACTTTTAATGGAGAATCAACTAAAATCAGCCTCATCGGATTATCGAAAGGATTGTATTATTTACATTTAAATACCCCAAAACAGTCTTTCGGGGTATTTAAATTTATAAAACTGTGATGAACTACCACCCCAGCACCACCATTACCGCATGGTGATCCGAAGCAAACCTTCCACCCCAGGTATTTGTCAGTGTAGCATGCTTGAGTACCTTGAACTTTCCAGGATTTTTGGTAAAAATGTAATCAATGTGCCGCCCCTCTTGCTCTTTGGCTTCAAACCCATTGAAGGTACTGTACGGCCCAAAATGAGGGCTCAACGATATTTTTTCAGTATCCGTTAACCTATCTGGATTGCTTGCGTCTACCAATACCTTGATAGGCTCATCATCAGGTGTGGCGTTGAAATCACCGGTGATGATAGCGGGGGTATTCCCGGCAATTTCTTTTACTTTTTGCAGCAGCAATTTGGAGCTTTCCCGCCGGGCTATTTTACCAATATGATCATAATGGGTATTGAAGACGAAAAACACTTTTTTGCTCTTTTTGTCTTTGAATTTTGCCCAAGTGACAATGCGATTCAGGTTGGCATCCCAACCTTTACTGGGCACATCTGGTGATTCACTCAACCACAAGGTAGCACTACTTAGTACCTCAAATTTGTCTTTGCGGTATAAAATGGGTGAAAATTCTCCGCCCTCTTTGCCATCATCCCGACCTACCCCGAGGTAAGTGTATTGTGGTTGCGCGTTGACCACATCCCTGATTTGACCAACCAGTGCTTCTTGCATGCCGCAAATATCCACCTCATAAAAAGGCAACATGCTGGCCAAATTCTCTTTGCGTTTTGACCACTGGTTTTCCCCATCTTGAGTGGTATTGTAACGAATATTAAAGGTCATCACCTGCAAAGTTTGGGCAGGCAAAAGAGCACTGAGGCATAAACAAAACACCAAAACAAACTGGCTTTTGTATTTATGCGTAATTTCTTGGATCATTTCGGTTTTTTTAAGTTAATTCGCCTGCAAGATAAAACACCATTCCCATGCGACAAGGTACTCTACACTTTTTCCTGTTCTTCGGCTTAATCCTTGGCTTAGCCAAGCAATCTCTGGCCCAACATTCGGTCGCCCGAAAATGGAATGAAGCGACTTTGCTGGCCATTCGCAACGACTTTGCACGCCCTACTGTGCATGCGCGCAATCTTTTTCACACGTCGGTGGCCATGTACGATGCCTGGGCTGTTTATGACCCTTCGGTTCAAACTTTCTTTTTGGGCAAAAAATTGGGCACCTATACTTGTCCTTTCAAT
>JAAFHQ010000798.1 GCA_013298445.1 Chitinophagales bacterium
CAGTTCCAGGTATTCCCGGCGGATGCCATTTAGTTCGATGTCGGAAAGCTGGAGTTGTAGGGACTTGATGGTGCTGGCGGCAATTTCGGGCGGAGCGCTGCTGCCTTTAGTTTCCAGCGCCCAACCCGCATCCAGTACGGCGCTCAATTGGTCTGGCGCCACATTGTCGCAACGCACTCGGATGAGGAAGCGGTCGAATAGGGCGTTCAGTGCCTCGTCTTCGGGCAGGTGGTTGCTGGCACCCACGATCATTAGGGCGGGCAATTTGCGGGTTTCGCGGCCTCGGCGGAAGATGCGTTCGTTGAGCACCATGAGCAAACTGTTCAGAATGGCGCTATTGGCATTGAGCAATTCGTCGAGGAAGATGAGGTCGGCCTCGGGCAACATGCCTTCGGTATTGGTGATCAACTCCCCTTCGCGCAACTTGCGGATGTCGAAAGGGCCAAACAGCTCGTTGGGCTCGGTGAAGCGGGTGAGCAGGTATTCAAAGGTTTGGCCGTGCAGGAGGGTGGCGAGTTCGCGTACCATGGCGCTTTTGGCGGTGCCGGGAGGGCCGAGGAGGAACACGTTTTCACGGGCGACCAGGCCAATGCCGAATAGGTCGATGATTTCGTCTTTGCCGACAAAACGTTGTTTGAGGTAGTTGAGGGTTGTTTTGAGCTGGGTGGCGGCTTGGAAATTGGGCATGGTTTGAAATGTAAGTTGGAACTTGGAATGTTTTTTGGGCAGCTTCGCTGCTTTTTGCACAGCTTCGCTGTTTTTGGGCAGCTTCGCTGCTTGTTTTTTTTGAACCACCTTAGGCACCTAAGGGCATCTTAGGGGGACACCTTAGGGAGTTGAGGGTGGAGTTAGTGAGGTATTAGGCGTCCCGTTGGGCCAGAGGGTGTGGGCGTGGTCGCCGAGGGCGGCGGCGATCAAGGGGCGAATATGGTCTTGTTGGGCCTTAACTTTGAGGCGTTTGGCAATGATGCGGTCGGTGTAAGCGATGGCTAGGGCAGGGTGGGAGAGGAGCACTGCTTCTGCATCTGGGGCAGCTTCGGCAATGCCCAAACCGGAAAATGGCCAGGTGCTAGCCGTTTTTTTTAACTCCAGTAGCAATGGATCGGTTGGGGAAAGCCCTTTGGCAAAACTGAAGAGGGCGGGCAAATGCCGCAAACTGAGGTCGGCAGCGTAAACGGCTTCGGCATTGAGTTGACCTGGCCAGGGCAACATGTACACCTGCATGTTTTTTTCATCCAAATGGCGCAGCAAAATGAATTGAATGGCGCGGTACAGGTATTGTGCGGCCCAAAGGGCGGGTTCAGCAGCGAAAGTTGGTGCGGTGCCGGGCAAGTGAATTTGGTCTGCTTCATAACTTTTTTGAAGGACCAATTGAGTTTCGTTCAGCTCCTCTGATGAAAAAGCTTTGAGCTCATGTGCTACTTCAACCTGGCCGTTTTTCCATAAATCACTGAGGAATTGATTTAGTGTGCTCATGGGTTAGTACTTTGTCAACCAAAGATAAGTTTTGCGGGGTGAATTAGGATAGTACACGATGGTTAATATTTAAGTTCCCATCTACTCTAGCTAAAAGTCTTTTTTAATTTTTTTTAGAAATGTTTACCTTAACTCCCCGAAAAAACCAATCAACTCATGCCTACACTACGCATCAGCAATTCTGGCTCAGCACTCTTGTTGCTGGCTGTTTTGACCACATTTATGGCCTGCGCGCCAAAAAAATCTCCTCCGGTGCCGATGGATTTGGCGCAGGAAAGCATCATTCCTATTCCGGTTTCATTGACGGCTACGAATTCTTCTTTCGAGTTGACGAATGCGACCGACATCTACGTGCAAGGAGATTCGAAAGAGTTGCTCAAAATCGGGCAATACCTCGCAGATAAACTCAATCCTTCTACCGGCCTTGACATCAAAGTAAAATCGAGCAATGAAGCTCCGGCCGCAGGAAATATTTACCTGAGCATCAAAAAAGATGCTGAATTGGGTGCAGAAGGTTATGTGCTCAGTATCAATGCAGAAGGCGTACACTTGACAGCCAATGCGCCCGCCGGATTGTTTTGGGGCGTTCAGACCATTCGCCAACTATTGCCTCCTGAAATCGAATTGCCCAGTAAGCAAGCGGGCCCTTGGCGGATGGCCAGCGGCACCATTCGTGATAAGCCAACATATGGCTTTCGAGGAACCATGCTTGATGTCGCACGTCATTTCTTTGGGGTAGAAGATATCAAGCGATTCATTGACCTTGCTGCCTATTACAAGCTGAATGTGATGCACTTGGGCCTCACCAACGACCAAGGCTGGCGCATTGAAATTAAATCCTGGCCAAAACTGGCAGAATACGGGGGCAAGACCGAAGTGGGTGGCGGCAAAGGCGGCTACTATACTCAGGAGCAATTTAAAGACCTGGTGCGTTATGCCCAGGATCGCTACATGACGATCATTCCTGAAATCGATATGCCCGGTCATAGCAACGCCGCTTTAGCCTCTTACGCAGAATTGAATTGTGATGGTAAAGCACGGGAACTATACACTGGAACGGAAGTGGGGTTCAGTACCTTTTGTGCCCAAAAAGATATTACCTACAAATTTATCGACGATGTAATCCGGGAAGTAGCAGCTATCAGCCCTGGTCCATACATCCACATCGGAGGGGATGAATCTCATGCGACTAAAAAAGAGGATTACATTCTTTTTGTAAATAAGGTACAAGACATTGTGCTCTCTCACGGAAAGCAGGTCATCGGTTGGGATGAAATCGCTACGGCAAGCCTGAAAAAGAACGTATTTGTACAACTGTGGTCTGATGAGAAAAACGCTTCATTGGCGGTAAAACAGGGCGCGAAACTCGTGATGTCGCCAGCTCGAAAAACCTACCTTGATATGCAATACGACTCCACAACCAAACTAGGCCTACATTGGGCGGCTTACATCGAGGTAGATAGTGCTTACAGTTGGGATCCAGCAACGATTATTCCCGGGATCACACAAAAGGATATTTTGGGCATTGAATCCCCAATGTGGTCTGAAACGGTGGATACTTTTGATGAAGTAGAGTACATGGTTTTCCCCCGTTTGCCTGGGCATGCTGAATTGAATTGGTCACCAGCTACGGGTCGCTCTTGGGCGGCATACAAAAAGCGCCTGGCCGCACATGGCCCAAGGTTTACGGCGATGGGGGTGGATTATTATCCCTCGAAGTTGGTGGAATGGAAGGAGGATAAGGATAAGAAGTTGAAGAATTAGAGGGGCTTGGAGTTTGGATCCCAAAGCGACATTTTATTAGCACAAAGGACACAAAGGAAGGCACAAAGAGCACAAAGTTAGACGTTGACAATGCGTTGTCTTTGTGCCCTTCTTTGTGTCCTTTGTGCTATAAAAATCCCAGAGGAACAAACGAAGTTTGTGACTAATTTGTGAAAATTTGTGCAATTTGTGGTTGACTTATCACGCCGAAGG
>JAAFHQ010000799.1 GCA_013298445.1 Chitinophagales bacterium
CGCCCATTAATACTTCATCACAAAGCCTGAAATCTGAGCGGTAATGGGATCATTTCCTTTTTGTACAATGCCCATTTCAGCTGGTCCGGGACCAACAAACGTGCTTACCTTTTCTTCCAGGTGGATGAGCCCTTTGGCCGGGTCAATTTCCAAAAATGTAAACAGGGGGTCTTTGTACGGAATGGTGCTCCGCAGGATGGGATATTGCTTGTCGATGGCTTCACTCAAACGAACCCGCTGGTATTGTTCCCCCACCCAACGGTAGGAAGCGCTGTTGATTTGGCAATAATGGATGCCATTGATTTGGGTGAGGTAGTTGGTGTGGTTGTGGCCGCTAAAGCAGGCGATGATTTTTGGGAAACCTGCTTTTGGGTTCTCAGCTTCCAGCACCGCTTGAATTGCTTTGGCATTGTACACCCCGGCGGAAGGATCTTCCAGGGTTTGATGCGAAAAAACCAGTGTAGGTGCTTTGGTTTTTTCCAAATCCGCCTTTAACCATTCCAGTTGCTCCGCACCGATGTAGCGGTTGTAGCCGGACCAAGGTTGGGGATTAGGGTCGTTGCCATCCAGAAAAACAAAATGAAATCCCTTGAGGTCAAAGGAGTAGTAACGGCTTTGCATCCCATAAAAATTCATGGTTTGCTGCCGGGTAAAACCTCCATCCATGTCGTGATTGCCCAGTAGGTGGTACTTGGGGCCAGGGTGGGCATTCCAAAGATTGAGGAAGTTTTGATTTTTTGGGATGGGTTGGCAAAAATCGCCCATTTGCAGAATGAAATCGGGTTTGCGTTTTTGGGCCGCTTTGAGAAAGTTGGCCAGCCGGGCATCGGCATCGTACATGAGGTCTTTGTGGATGTCGGCGATGAGGCCGATGCGGATTTTTTTGAGGGGGTGAATTGAGGCCCCAAAAAGCAAAGGGATGCTAAGTGTAGCAGTAGTCAGAAGAAAATCCCTTCTTTGCATGTTGAACTCATTTTTATCCCCAATCTCCTACCGATGCGGATGCTCCAATATCTCCTCCTTCTCCGATCGATGCACAATCGGTACCCCTAAAGCATCCAGCAAAAAGGAAAGAATAATCAGCAGGATAAAGAAAATCAGCACCTTGCGCCCAAAGCTCATCTTGGGAGAAGAAGGTGGTGGTGGCGGAGTGTGTGATTTGGCCATAATTGAGTGATGAACGATGAATGATAAACGATGAATCAGAGCCAAACATTCATAACTCATCATTTATCATTCATCACTAATTAAAAGTCCATCCGTAGCCTCAAATTGATCCTCCGTGAGGTCAAATAAGTGGGAATGGCATATTGTTGTTGAAAAATGGTTTTGATCCAGTTGTTGCCCGCCTGGTTTTGCACGTCGAGGAGGTTGAACACTTCAAGACTAAGCCAGGAGTTGCGGGTAAAGCGCAAGTAGTGATTCGGTTTTTTAGCCCCCATTTTGAGGCGATCCCACATTTGGATGGAAAACCCAATGTCGACCCGGTGGTAGGGGTTGAAGCGGTAAGTATTGCGGTATACGATGTTGTTGCCGCGCAAGCCGTAAGGTAATCCGCCCCCCACAGTGAGGTTCAGGTGCATCTTGAAATTTTCGTTTTTCGGCAGGTAATCCTGGAAAAACATCGAGAGGTTGAAAAAGCGATCGGTGGGACGGGGTACGTCCTTGACCGGAGTGGCTTCCTCTTGGCCGATTTCCCGCACCAGGTGCTGTACGCCCAGGATGCGCTCGCGGGCGCGCAGGAAAGAGAGGTTGATGTAGGATTCGGCGCCGGGTACAAATTCACCATTCATCCGCAAATCCAGACCCGTGATGTAACCTTCTGAATCGTTGCGCCCTGAATACCGGATGCGCACGTTTTCAATTTCATAGGACACCATATCCCAGAGCGACTTGTAATAAGCCTCCCCGATCAGGCGGAATTTTTTAGGGTTTTGGCCCATGTAAAAATCGTAGGTCAGGCCCGCCACCAAATGCAGCGATTTTTGGGCTTTGAGATCGGTGTTGACCGAGCCATCGGGCGCCCGCATTTCGCGGTAAAAGGGTGGCTGCACGTACAAACCTGCGGCCAGACGATAAGAAATGTCCTTTTCTCCCTTCAGGGGTTTGTACAAGAGCTGTGCCCGGGGTGAAATCAACATTTCTTCATTCAAGTCCCAATAAGTAGCCCTTACTCCCGCCGAGATGCGCCATTCACCCTTGCCGTTGTTGCGGAAGGTGTAGGTATCCTGAAAAAAGCCGTTGATGCGATTGGAACTGAGCTGATTGCTCGTTTTGAGTACGTTGAAGAGGTAAATATTCGCGGTATCGTAAGGAATGGAATAGCCCGCTGAATCCAGGCGCTCCCATTCATTGATGCGGTCGTTGATGTTTTCCTGCTGGTATTTAAGCGCCCATTGCAGGAAGTGGCTGCTGGTTATTTCGGAGTTGAGGTGGGTGGTTTGAAACTCGATGCCGCCACGGTGCTCCAGGTTGGTCACGTCGATGTTGAGGAAGTTGCGCACATACAAATGCTGGGTGCCCGTGCCCAATTCGGAAATGACATCCCCAAAATTGCCGCTACCAAAATTGGATTCAATTTCGCGCAAGCTGTAATCCCCGATGATGTCGAAACGTTCGTTTTCATCCGAACGGAAACGTGAGCCCAAGAGTTTTAAAAACAGGGGGTTGCGCTTGCGATCGGGCAGGTAGGTGAGCGAAAGTCCACCCATTGAGGTGGTAAAATCATCAACTTCTCGGCCTTCAAATACGGTGTACAGTTGCAGTGCGTAGTTGATCAAACCAAAAGCGCTGGAACCCTCCTCGGGGACAAAAGTATATCTTGATCGGTTGTAATTGCCCAGGAAACCTACCTGCAAGTCGCGGGTAATGTCGTAAGTCAAATAAGTTTGGATGTCTGCAAAATTGGGAACATATTCCCCTTTGACGTCCAAAGAGCTCAACAAATAGCGGTTGGTTTTGTACCGTGCTCCAGCGAGGTAGCGAAAACGACGGAAATTGTCCTTCCCGGTTTTAAAACTACCTTCAATATGGGTAGAACCGCCCAAAAAACTGGCGGCAGCCGAAGCCCTTAAACTATCCGGGCGTTTGTATTTGATGTCGAGTACCGAAGATTGTTTGTCTCCGTAACGCGCCTCGAATCCTCCCGAAGAAAAGGACAGGTCGCGCATCAGGTCGATGTTGGGAAAACTCAAACCTTCCTGTTGTCCAGCCCGGATCAACTGGGGTCGATAAATTTCAAAGTCATTGACGTACACGAGGTTTTCGTCGTAGTTTCCACCCCGCACGTTGTACTGAGAGCTGAGTTCTCCACCCGTTCCACTACTGGTGCCCAAGGCAATACTTGGCAAGATACTTTCCAGGTTGCCCGTGGTGGTGGGTAGTACTTTAAACTGATCTACCCCTTCACGCACCATACCCGCCGTTTCGAGGCGGCTTTCCCGG
>JAAFHQ010000008.1 GCA_013298445.1 Chitinophagales bacterium
CCCCTCCCCGTTTCCAAGCGATACCCCAATCCATGCACCGCAACAATCCCCACCGAAGGATCAATCGCCAATTTTTTCCGCAACCTTGACACAAACATATCCACACTCCGGCCAACCAAAACTCCCTCATCGGCCCAAACCTCCTGAAGGATAAAATCCCGTTCAAGCACCTGATTGGGGCTACTGGCAAAAAGCCGGAGCAATTTTGTTTCCCGGAAAGTTAAAGCCTGGCGGGCATCACCACAACTGAGTATTTGAGCGGCCACATCGAGCCGGGAATTGCCAAAAAGCAGTGCTTCACTGTTATTGACTGCATCCGGCAAAGTTTGTGCTGGTTTTTGCCGCCCCAAAAACCAAATGCTGGCCAGTCCGCCCAAGGCCAGCAAAATCAGGGCACCATTATTCACCCACCATGCTTTGCCCTCATTTTCCAAAAAGCTGATTTCAATAAAATGACAACCCGTAGGCATCTCCCTTCCCATACAGGGCACGGTGTCCTTGCGCACATCACTCTGGTGATAACCCAAATCGATGGTGGCCGACACGCAGCGGCGCAGGGCTACGTCATAAGGTTGATGAATGCCATAAAGATCGAGCGAGGCCTGAAGCGTAGCAGGAAGTTCTTCGTAGCTAAAGGGCTGTTCCAAACGCACCCGCCACACATTGGTACCTACTTGTTCGATGGCGGGTATGCGGCTGGTATGGTCGCCAGATTGACGCAGCAGGCGGTCAGCAGTGCGGCGCAGGGCCAGATTGACCTTTTCAGGCGACAAACCTTTCGGGGCCTCAACCGAGGCAGCCGAAAGCAGCCAAACCAATAGAATCAAAGCCAACACGGGCACTACCCACAGATTTTTGAAATGATGGATGGAAAACATGCCTCAAAAATAATGCTTTTTTCAAACCCTCGTGCAAATAAAATGTAGGCATACTCTTTGATTTTCAATGCTTTTACAATTGTGTTACATCCTTTTACACGTATTTCTTAACCAGCTTGAGAGAAGGGAATACATTTACCACTAATTAAAAAATAAAACCACTGACGCATGAAGCCACCTTTTTTTTTCAAACAAATCCCCCTGCTGTTTTTATCTCTAATGGTCTCATCCTGCCATGGACAAACTAAAAGTAGCCCTTCCAAAAAGAGCAGTGCTGAACCCAACCCGGTTTCAATCTGGCAAAAAGACCAAAGTACGTCCACCGTTGACCCATATTTTGTCGAAACCAAAACCATCAATGCCCCCTTTGGCCCCCAAAGCATCACCCGCAATATGGTGCAGGATAAAAATGGGAACCTGTGGCTCGCCTCCTGGGAGGGCATCATTCGTTACGATGGAAAAACCTTCACCAATTTTACCAACAAGGATAATTTGCGGCGTTTTCATGTTTTTTCGGCTTTTGAAGACCGAAAGGGAAACCTCTGGTTTGGAACCATTCGCGCTGGTGTGTACCGCTACGATGGTAAATCGTTTACCCTTTTTACGACAAGGGATGGGCTAGCTGATGACCTGGTTAGTTGCATTGCGGAGGATAAGCGTGGAAACATCTGGTTTGGCACGGCTGCTGGGGTAAGTTATTTTGATGGAAAAAAATTCCACAATTTCACTACCAAAGAAGGCCTGATCGACAACGATGTCAATTCGATCATCGAAGATAGCAGTGGGAACATTTGGGTTGGTACCCGTGGGGGAGTTTGCTATTACAACCCTTCGGCTTCGCTCAAGGCAGGAGGAAAAACCTTTACTGCTGTAAACAATCAAACAGGTGTCCCATTCAACAATGTTCGTTCGATCATTGAAGACAAAACTGGCAACATTTGGGTAGGTGGCCAGGATGGGCTATACCGCTACGACGGCAAAAAATTCACCCAATTCAGCAAGGATTTTATTGGTTTTCTTTATGAAGATACAAAGGGAAGCATCTGGTTCAGTGCTGGCACTCCGCAGCCTCGCAAAATGGCGCTGTATCGCTACGATGGCAGGTCCGGGCCCCGTTTAGGCGATCCCTATTTTAATAAAATCATCGTGGGCGAGGGGCAAATTTTTGGGATTTTGGAGGCCAGGGACGGGAGCATTTGGTTTGGTACAGAAGTAGGGGTATGCCGATACGATGGAAAAACGTTTAAATATTTTAAAGGATGAGCATTTTGGAACGAAATTTGACTTAAAACAGCTCCTTTTCAACCAATCATAGAAATTCAAATGGCTTCTAAGGGTAGTGATAAAAGTTTATATAATTTTAAGTTTAGTGTAAAAAATACGCTAAACAGCTTTTATCAACTCTAAAGTCTACTACGATGCTCTTTAAACTACTCAAAAATTCCCTGGCCTTAGCCGCCTTGTTTTTTTTGCCGATGGGCATAAGTCTGGCCCAATGCCCTACCCTCATTTGGGCCGATGAATTCAACGGCACCACCCTTGATCAAACCAAATGGAGCTATCAGATTGGGGATGGTTGTGCCGAGGGGATCTGCGGATGGGGCAACAATGAACTACAATATTACCAATCCTCCAATGTAACGGTAAGTGGTGGCCAGCTCCACATCACTGCCAAAAAAGAGAGGGTTCAAGGTAAAGCTTATACCTCTGGCCGCATCCGTTCCATCAACAAAGGGGATTGGACCTACGGCCGATTCGAGGCAAGGGTGAAACTGCCCGGAGGCAATGGTTTATGGCCCGCCTTCTGGATGTTGCCAACCGATAACACCTATGGGGCCTGGCCACAAAGTGGTGAAATCGACATCATGGAATTTGTAGCGGCGACTCCCGATCACGTCCTGGGTACCATACATTACGGAGACCCTGTTCCAAACAACCGAAACCAGGGCGCCAATTTCTACCTCAACTCTGGCATTTTCCCCGACGCCTTTCATACTTTCGCCATTGAATGGGAAGCTGGAACCATCCGCTGGTTTGTGGATGACATCCTTTTTCTCACCAAAACCGCACAGGATCTCGCTCCTTACAATTGGCCATTCGACCAGCGTTTTCACTTCCTGCTGAATCTGGCCGTGGGTGGCAACCTTGGAGGCCCGGTTGATGCTGGTATTTTCCCCAAAAATATGGACGTTGACTACGTTCGGGTATACAATGGGGTCCGGCCATACATCAACGGCAAACGTACCGTACTGAATCAGGAAACTGGTGTGAGCTACAACATTGGCAACCTGGCCAACGGCACCAGTGTGACCTGGACAGTTCCGGCGGGTGCCACCATCGTATCCGGACAGGGAACAGCCCAAATCACGGTAAACTTTGGCAATACCAGTGGCAATGTGGTGGCTAACTTCAGTACCGCTTGCGGCGCTCAGCAACTGACAATCCCCGTAGCCGTTGAACCACCCTTCAACAAGGAGTCTTCCTTTGAAAATTTTGATGCACCAGCCACCGTCACTCTGGGCACTTACACCGGTACCTTGACCGAAGTAGCAAACCCCTCCGCCACTGGGGTCAATACCTCTGCCCTGGTCGGAAGGTATGTGCGGAATTCCACCCAGCAATACGATGTGCTGACTTACAACGTGAGTACCATCACCGACGCCAGCCAATACAGCAACAAAACGAAGAAGTTTTACATCGACATCCGCACCTCTGCCCCCATTGGCACCGAAGTCATTCTTCAACTCGAAACTTCCACTGCAACTTCCACCAATTATCCCACGGGCAGACATAGTCGGTATACGGTAAAAACAACGGTACAAAACCAGTGGGAGCGGATTCCGTTTACGCTGCTCGACAAACCCGATGCCGCTGCTTCGAACACTGGTGTTGTGCGCATGATCCTGCTTTTTGCTTCCAACACTTTTACTGGCGACACCTATTATTACGACAACCTCGACAGTTATACTTCCGGCACTACGGGTGGTACGGCAACATCTATGTCCGTTTCCGCACTTACCACTGGTACTGTCGCTTCCGCAGGAAGTAAATTCGGACTGGCAACGGTAACTGTTAAAAACAATCTGGGCAACCCAGTACCCAATGCAACCGTTACCGGAACTTTTTCAGGATCGTTCAACGAAACAAAAAGTGCAGTGACCAATGCTTCAGGCGTAGCCAGCATTCAAACGACCACCAAACTGAAAGGGACGCTTACGATTAATTTCTGTGTCACCAACGTTACACACAGTACCCTTACCTACAATTCAACAGGTAACGTGATTACTTGTGCAGGTAGTACAGGTTTCACCGCAACCAATCCAGTTGAATTGGCTGGGCTAAATCCGATCGAAAAACCTAGCCTGAAAGCATACCCGAACCCCTTCAAAAAGGACTTTGAGGTCAAAATCGATTTACCAAAAGAAAGTGTGGTAGGGTTAACCTTATACGATTTACTGGGTAAGCAGATCGAAACCATCCCGGTGAGCACCTTTGCAGCAGGTACTCATATCCTGAAATTCAATGGCAATTATCCCGAGTCGGTTTATATCATCAAGGCGGTAATCAATTCCGAGGAATTGCAGATCCTGCAGGTGAGACAACGGTAGTTTAGGATCAATTTTTGTTTTTGCTAATCTTAGAGGCAAAGTACAACTCTGGAGCTCCCCTTCGAAAGTTTCGGACTTTCGAAGGGGTTTGCCAGCACAATCTTGCGTTAAAGAACTTTTCAAAAGTTGATGTGCGCCTCAAAGTTTATTTTCAATAATATTTTTCAACTAATCTTTAAGTCAAACAACTAAAAATCCCGTCCTGAATTGACTTTTTTCTTATCTTGCCGCAAAAAAAACATGCTCCGCCCGACCATCTATTGCATGCTGTTCCTCCTGAGTTCCACTCAATTTGGCTTCACTCAGGTCAAAAAAGGTTTCAAGTATTTGGCCAAGTCCAACTACACTGCTGCCCGCACGGCCTTTACAAAACACGCGGCCCATCCAGTTTATGCGCCTTTGGCCCAGTACGGCTTGGTCAAAACCGAATTTCAGGAAAAAGAACCCGAACTGGCCAGCATCTACAAAATGGCCGAAGCCCTTTACGAAGACGCAGGGCGCTGGGAGCAACTCAACCCCAAGGCCCGCAAAAAACTGCGCAAAAAATTCCAGTTCGACACCTTGAACATCAAAAGCTTGCGCATTGAACTGGAGCATAATGCCCTCAATCATTACCACGACAGCAGTGGCATCCTCAATTTTGAAAAACACCTGGCCGTTTTTATAGACACCCCATCCGTAGCCATTTTTCAACAACGGGAAGACCTGCGCGCGCGCATGGTCACTTGGCACCTCCGTTCCCTGCGGACGGCCAACTACGCCCTTTTGGATGCCTTGTACAACCATCATCACGACCTTTTAACTCAACGAGGTAGTCGTTATCCCGACCATGTCTATTCCTTTATTCTGGATGCTTTTGTCAAAGAGCATACCTACCGCAATTTGAGCACCTTTGTCAAAGAGCAGCCGGGGCACTGGTTTTCTGAAGCTTGCTGGTCCAAGGAGGCCGTTGAAGTTTTGCGGAAAGACAGCATCCAACTTGCGCTCAATTACCTGCGTACTTACCCATACTTCATTCTCGATGACTGGATCGATTTGCACATCGAACGCCTGAGTAATGGCGGTCTGCTGCTCGATAGTATTGATTACGCAGCTACTGAATGGGCTCAGTTGGCCGAATTGCGCCTGGGCTGGGAACTGACCAAACAACTGCGTACTGGCAAACGCCTGCCAACTTACGATGCCAACCTGTTGCGCTACCTGAACCTGGCGGCCCCTTCCAAACGGGGTTACGACCTTTTCCGTACTGCCCTGGCTTCCTACCAGCGCCGGGGCGTCTGGGACAAAGCCATTCAGCTTTTACAAACTGCGCGTAAATTGTATCCAGATGTCACTCCCCCCGACTGCGACAAACGTTATTCCTTTTACATTTCCAAAAATGAGTGGTTTAAAACCGCGCTAGACCTTTTTCAACGCCCCGCGGATGGGTTTAGCATTGAGTTGTTACCCAGCTTGAGCCAGCAGGGACGAGAGGAATTGGCTCCAGTATTTTCCCCAGATGGGCAGAGTCTTTATATGGCTTTGGAAAATGGCACTACAGGTCTTGATGTGTTCATTTGCCGTTTCGACTCCCTCAATGGCCTCTGGTCTGCGCCGCAAAAGGTGGATATTTTGAGCACCGAGCGCGACGATATACCCTACAGCATCACCCGCGATGGGCGCGAGTTTTTACTGGCTCAGGGTGGAAAACTAATGATGAGTACCTTTGGTGCAGCAGATTGGCAAAAACCCTTTGGCTTGCCCCTTACCGTCAATGAATTCCCCTGGGTGGGGCGCGCTACCTTGTCGTCAGACGGGCGTTGTTTGGTCTTTGAAGGTTCCGGCAATAAAAAACAGGTGCATGAACAGGAGCCTCCTCACATTCACCTTTATCGCATGTTCAAAGGAGATAGCCGCTCTGGTTGGAGCAATCCCAAGGCCATAACGACTTTGATGGTGGAGGGTGGAGAGGAGCGTAACCCCTGTTTTGGACCAGATAGCAATTTGTATTTTATTGCCGACCGTTGGCCAAGTTTGGGCCAGGGCGATGTGTTTTTTAGCAAACCTTTGGATGGAAATAGCGATGTAGAAATGATGGCTAAATCTGGAATCGCAACCGACTTGAGCAAGTTTCCCAAATCTGATTATACCAATTGGACCGTTCCGCAAAACCTCGGCAAAGAAGTCAATACCCTCGGTGATGAAAAGCACTGGCTGAGCATTGCCCCCGATAATAGCCGGGCTTTTTTCAGCACCATTGAGCTATCTAAAAATGATGAATCTGAGCTGTACAGCATGGCCTTACCCAGTATCAGTAAAGCCGAAAAGCGAAAAATTTTACTACTCCCGCTTGGTACCATTGGGCAAAATTTGACTGGTTTTAAACGGAGAGAAATGGTCTTACAGGTCAAAGATGCGGGCACCGATAAGTTGATTGCCGAAATAAGACCGCAAGGGGAGCTTCGGTTTATCCTTAATCTTCCGGCCAGGGTGGCAAAAATTAAATATCAAGTGATAGAGTCGAGCAAAAATCCAGTGGCTTTAACCCAATGGGGTGAGTATGTGATTGGAACAGCTTCGCTGCAAAATCTGCCCACGCCACTGTTATCACAATAATTGGAATAATATCAACTGAGGTGTTCCTTAAGTGCCTTTGGTTACTTAGGTGGTGAAAAAAAAGACGCTTAAGGAACGCTTTAGAAAATAGCCCTATTGGCACACATCGCAGCGCCCACGAATCACCAAATGGGTCTCCGACACAGCAAATCCAACTGGCGGTGTAATCACTGGCGCGGCAATTTCCTCCACACAAATCGTCTTACCACAAGTATCACAATGGAAGTGAGCGTGATGATCGTGGTGCGTCCCCTGAGCACAGTCGTGTTGGCACAAGGCATATTTTTGTTTGTCGGTACCATCCATCGCCTTATGGATCAGGCCCTGTTCTTCAAAAGTGCGCAAGGTGCGGTAAAGGGTAATACGGTCGACTTTGCCCAATTCCTGCTCCAGATCGTTTTGGGATAGTGCTTGTGCCCGCGACATAAACAAATCCAGCACCTTCACGCGCATATCGGTGAGGCGCAATTGATGAGATTTTAACAAATGTTGAGCGTTGCTGGCCACTTTATTTGTATTTGGATGCAAAGTTACGGTAGTTTTTGAATGGCTGGGGAATTTTGTTGGTGTTGTTGGTTTGAAAATCTTCTAGTTCCAGGCTGATTAAAACGATCCTCACCATTGATCAATATCATAGCTCGATCCCCAGAAGGCAACTACTTTCATATTGCATTTCATTAGCTCACCTAAATCAACGTTACATGAAAAAAGTCCTCACTTCAGGCCTGGTGGCCAGTTTGGTATTGTTGGCATTTGCTTTTTTATGCCTAAAATTGATGCCAGTTTTGCTGCTCTCGGTCACTTTTGAATATTTCAATCCGGTATTTGTCAACGATCCTTTCCGCAATGCATTTTATTTTTTGCACCCGATCGTGTTGGCTTTTGCCCTGGCCTGGTTTTGGAACCGCTTTAAGGACATTTTTGTAGGCAACCTACTGGCCCGAGGCCTGGAATTTGGTTTTGTGTACCTCATCATTGCTACCCTGCCCATCATGGTATTGTTGTTCAGTGCCATTGACGTTTCGCTGACGGTGATTGGCACCTGGTTGCTGTATGGCTTTTTGCAGGGGACTATCGCTGGCTTGATTTTTGCCAGGATGCACGTGTAGGTAGAGACGCACGGCCGTGCGTCTTTGTGTTTATAAATCTTTAGTTGCTACCAAACCAGGAGACGCACGGCCGTGCGTCTCTACATTCCCATCTGAGCGTTTCTCTCCATCTGCCATTGTTTCAAAAAATCAACTCAAAAAATAAACACCCACAAATGAAACATTGTTGCAAAAAAGATTTTATCTTTGTTTTAGGCTTTGAGCAATATTTATGGAAAAAAGATGGACATCCTTTTGGGCAATACTATGGCTAGGCCTGGGCTTATCCACCCAGTTGCTGGCCCAAGACTGTAATTTGAGTCTACGCGGCCAGGTATTGAACGCCGATACTGGTTTACCCATGCCTTATGCGGGCATCATCATCAAAGAAACGCAGCAGGGTGTACAAAGTGACGAGCATGGCCATTACCTGATCGACCGGATTTGCCCTGGGGAATACACCATTATCTGCAGCCATATCGGTTGCGACCACGCCGAGCAAAAACTCGCACTCCAGCGCAATGCCGTACTCGACATTGCCATGAAAGAAAACGCAGTCACCCTGGAAAACCTGGTCGTGACGGGCAGCAGCAGCAAAAAAGCAGGTACCCAAACCAGTTCCGAACTCAGTGGGGTTGAACTGGATGGTGGCCGCGGCATGGGTTTGGGCGAAAGCCTCAAACGCATCAGCGGGGTCAGCACCCTCAACACGGGTGCAACCATCAGCAAACCTATCATTCAAGGTTTGCACAGCAACCGCATTCTGATTTTTAACAACGGCGTCCGCTTGGAAGGCCAACAATGGGGCAACGAACACGCGCCCGAAGTTGACCCCTTCACCGCCGAGCGCATCACCGTGGTAAAGGGCGCCGCCAGTGTGCGCTACGGAGCAGATGCCCTGGGAGGCATCATCCTGCTCGAACCCAAACCCGTGCGGCAAACGCCAGGACTTGGTGGTGAGGCCCACCTGCAGGGTTACAGCAATGGCCGTGGAGGCATTGCTTCGGGTATGCTCGAAGGCAGGCTCGCCAAACTCCCCTTGAGTGGCCGCATTCAGGGTACACTCAAACGCGCTGGCAACTTGCAAACCCCCAATTATTACCTCAACAACACCGGGGTAAGTGAATCCAATTTTTCCTGGAGTGGGAAATTTCAACCAGAACATTGGGTAGTAGAAACTTTCTATTCCCGCTTTTTTACCCAATTGGGCATCTTGCGGGATTCACATATCGGTAACCTCACCGACTTGAACAATGCCATTGAACGGGGCAGACCCCTACAAGATGGAGCATTTAGTTATGACCTGGGGCGTCCCCTGCAAAAGGTCATGCACGAAACTTTCCGGGTTAAACTGGCGCATGCACTTTCGGAAACCGACAAACTTTCCTTGCAGTTGAGTCGCCAGTTCAATCGCCGCCAGGAGTACGATGCGCACCGCCGCTTCAACCCCTTACCCGAAACGCTGGATGAACCCAACATTGAATTCGAAATCACCACCTGGGCGGCAGAGCTGAACTGGGACCACCGCCTGGGACGCAATTGGCGGGGTGCTCTAGGCTCCAATGCCCAAAGGCAAATCAATACCGTGGACCGGGGAGCCTTGATCCCCAATTTTGACAACCTCGATTGGGGTTTGTATTGGACCGAACGTCGTTTCAAAAATGGCAGCCCCTGGGAATACGAGTTTGGCCTGCGCTACGATTTGCGCCACCTGCACGTGGCTGAACAAGGCACCAACAACCTAGACGAAGACCGCAATTTTCAAAACTGGTCGGCCTCATTAGGACTGGTTTATGCTTTGAATAAAGATTGGAAATTGCGCTTCAATACAGGTTCGGCCTGGCGTTCGCCCCTGGTGAATGAACTGTACAGCAACGGGGTACACCACGGCTCGGCCAGTTACGAAGCAGGGAACCCCGACTTGCAGGCTGAAAGGGGTTTCAACAACAGTCTGACCCTGGAGGGTAGCCGCAATGATCGTTGGACGATGGCCCTGACTACTTATTACAACCTGATCAACAATTTCATCTACCTGCAACCTCGAAGCGAAGCCCAACTGACCATCCGAGGCGCGTTCCCCGCCTTTGATTACAATCAGGCTGATGCGCGGATCATGGGCATCGATTGGACGGGGGATTTCAGCCTTTACAAAACTTTACACCTGGAATCCAAAGCCTCCCTATTGAGTGGCTGGAACCGGGAACTGGAGGATTACCTCATTTATATGCCCCCACTGCGGTTTGAACAGGGTTTGAAATGGGGTTTTAATGAAAAAAAACAGGCCGACCACCCTTCATTTGTGCGCATCGCTGCGCTATGGGTGCTGCAACAAAAACAGGCCCCAGCTACGGATTATGCGCCACCCCCGGCAGGATTTGTTCGCTTGGATGCAGAATTGTTCCATACTTTGATGTGGGGCAGACAAAGGTTGGAGTTCGGAATTTCAGTATCCAATTTACTCAATACCGAGTATCGGGAGTATTTGAACCGCTTCCGTTATTTTACCGCCGAACCAGGGCGCAACCTGAGTTTGCGCCTAAAAGTGCCTTTCAATTTCACTTGACCATAAAATCTTAAAAACCATGAAAATCAATGCTTTAAAATTGCCACTCCTGGCAATGCTGGTACTCCCATTCCTAAGCTGTGAAAAAGACGATGACAATGGCCCCGACAATGAACAGGAATTGATCACCACCATTGCTTTGAAATTCACTGGTGGAGGCCAAACTGTGAGCTTTACTGCCGTGGATAAAGATGGAGATGGAGGCTCGGCCCCCGTTATTCAAGACGTAGTGTTGAAACCAAATACCGATTACACCTTATCCATCTCTTTCCTCGATGAATCCAAAACACCTAGTGAAAACATCACTACCGAAGTTAAGGCGGAAAGCAATGATCACCTAGTGTGTTATGCGGTGACGGGTGCTATGGTTTCCCCACAAGCCAGCGATAAAGATACCGCAGGCAAAACCCTTGGCCTCGAAAGCGCCTTCAAAACGGGAGCAGCTGGAACAGGTACCCTCAAGATTACCCTCAAACACGAAGCTGATAAAAGCAACGCCAATGCATGTGGTACCGGAGAGACCGATGCTGAGGCTACTTTTAATGTAAAAGTGCAATAAGATTCAGGGCCTTTAGGGTGCTCTGTTTTTTTCATACTTACTCAGGTAATATTAGCTGGGGGTAGCATTTTGGCTACCCCCTTTTTATTTTCACAGTTTTTTCATCAAACCATCTTCTACAGCCTCTTCGCCCAGGCCATGCAACTGAATTGGCTTTTCCCGCTTTTTACGCATCCGCATGTTGATCAGTTCGATCACCAAAGAGAAGGCCATGGCGAAATACAAATACCCTTTGTCAAATTTTTGATGGAAGCCTTCGGCGACCAGCAGCGTCCCGATCATGATCAAAAAACCGAGTGCCAATACCTGTAAGGAAGGGTGCTGATTGACAAAATTACTGATCCGCCCAGCGAAGGCCAGCATCACTGCCATGGAAATGATTACAGCCATAACCATCACTGAAACCTCTTTGACCAAACCCACCGCAGTCAGAATAGAATCAAAAGAAAAAACCATGTCGACCAAAATGATTTGGACAATGACTGCGCTCAATGCAGCACGACCTTTGATGTTGTGTTCCTTCGTTTCCACCTCAAGCTTGTGGAACATTTCATTGGTGCTTTTGGCGATCAAAAACAAACCTCCCAGCATCAGAATCAGGTCTTTTACACTGATGCCCAGCGCATGGCCAGTCTTATCTTGTATAAAACCAAGGTGAAAGATTGGCTTGGTCAAAGTAATGATCCAGGTAATCGTGAACAAGAGCCCCAGGCGAAAAATAAGTGCCAATATCAAACCCCAATTGCGGGCTTTGGGGCGTTCGGCTACCGGGAGTTTATTGGAAATGATCGAGATAAAGATCACATTGTCGATACCCAATACAATTTCCAGGGCGGTCAAAGTAAGCAGGCTGATCCAAAATTCAGGTTGGGCCATACTAGCGAAAAGGTCCATATTTGGTTTTTGGTTGAAGGGGTGAAATATCCGTTCAACGCTTTTTTGGGAGCGCAGTTCGCCAGAAGAGCAGGAATTTGGTACAAACTCTGGGGTAAAAGGCAAATAGGGTTTAGTATTAGAAGAAAGTGAGCAGTAAAGTGCTCCACCTTAACAGCTGCTTATTTTTTAAACAGATTCAATGCTGCAGTTTTACGCTCCAATAAAATATTATAAGAGGCCACAAAATCCAGAAAGTCTTGGGCTGAGGGCTGACTTGGGTAAGGTGCATAATAGTGATCGGGGCGTCCGTTGCGCCAAACCAGTACGTAGGCCAAATCCGAACCTTGAATAATGGGGGCCACTATATTCGTCCACCAATTGGCTAGGGTCACCTGTTCTAGTCCCGTTTCCGTAATTGCCGTGATTTTGTTGTGCTCTTTACCCATTTCTTTTAACCAAGTGACCATTTGGCGGGTATCTTTTACAAACTGCTCATTGCTAGATGGAGCATTGCGATGATAGATGTCGAAGCCAATCAAATCAGCGTATCGGTCGCCTGGGTAGCGTTCGAGATAATGTTCTGGGGAGTTGAATCGATCGGTGGAGTAAGCATAAATCAGGTTGTGCACTTTTTCTTTTTTGCGCAAATAGTTAATGGTCATGCGCCAGAATCGCTGGTATTCCTTAGGACTACAATGATCCGCACCCCACCAAAACCAGGAGCCCGTATGCTCGTGATAGGGGCGAAAGATAAGCGGGACCAACTCGCCTGATTGTGGGTCTTGCAGTGACTGAACAAACTGGGCAATCTTGCTTAGCCATGCTTGATAATTTCTGAGTGCAGTTTTGTCGGAAAGGATACGGGGTATCGTGGATTCTACTTTATCCCAGGTTGTTTTATTGGGGTCGATTGGGTTATTGAGGTGCCAACTCAGGGTAGAGATACCTCCCCGCTGGTGCTGCTCCATAATACGCTGGCGCATTAACTCAAAAGGAACCCCATCGAGATTCCTCGTACTATCCAGTTCAAGATGGCCCAAGTCCCAACCTGCTACCGCTGGATGCTCGCCAGTGAGTGTTTTGATGTCCGAACGGTCAGACTCGCCTGTCCAGCGACTTCCATCGGGATTGAGGCCGTAAGCTAGTCCATCCTGATGTCCAAATAGGATGCCTTGGCCTTGTAATTGTTGCAAACTCGTGTAGAGTTGTTTGGTTAATGGGGTCGCTTTTTTATCAATTTGTGCCATTATCCCGCAAGGAATCAAGCACAACAACAGGAAGAAGGTGTTTTTTGCTTTCATGAATGAAGTGTATAGTTTTCCGCCTTTTGGTGCAGCGTTGAAAAAATTCTTTATAAAAGTAAAAAAAGATTCAATCAAAATTGGTACTACAGCATGATCATTCGCCTTTCCAATCAGCCTTCAAAATAATTTTCTTCTCCAATCATTTTGCGGGTATTGCTCAATACCTCACTAAGTGCGGATTTGGCGAGGATGGTGTGTTCGCGCAATTCATCCAATTTTTTTTGTTCCTGAATGGGTAAGGTACCAGGCTTTAATTCATTCACAAGCTGGCGGATTTCTGCCATGGGTTTGCTCAATTGACTCGCTATGACACCAAAGAGTTGCGTTTTTTGCTCATTCAGGTTTTGAAGGGTCTCGGCCTGTTCAGCGATGAGTTGTTGTTTTTGGAGCAGGATTCGGTGATTGTGCAAGCGATGACGATACAATAGCACTGTAACGCCTCCAATGATCAGCGCAAAAACAAAAACTGTGATGCCCAGACTACGTTTTTGTTTTTCTGCCTGGATCTTTTTCAAATAGCGTTGATTGATTTGTTCTTGCCTTGTACCCAATTGATAATTGGCAAGTTGTTGCTGTGTAGATTGTTTTAATCCTTCTGATTTGATTTTCTCTTCAAAACTATGGTATTCGCGAAGAGCGCTGAGCGCTTCCTTGTTTTTGCCCATTTTTTTAAGGATGTAGGCATGGGTAGATAAAAGGGACAAATGAAAATGAAGCATATCATTTTTTTGAGCGATGGCGATCCCTCGTTTGGCCAGGATCAAGGCTGAGTCCAATTGCCCATGATCCAGGTAATGGTTCGCGTATAAATCCATGATGTTGACATCCGAGATCACATCTTGAATGGAATCGGTTAAAGTTTTAGCTTTATTTAGGTAAAAAAGGCTTTTTTGGTCTTTCTTTAGCTCAGTATTGGCGATGTGTAGCATAATATACGCGTTGATGTCGTCCTGAATTGGGCCAATATTCACTCTTTGCTTGATGGACTCGAGGGCATATCTGATGACAAGATTATATTGACCTTTGCGCTGAGCGATTTGAGCCAGAAGGTTTAAATCCTGGGCTTGGCGTCCTGGAATTTTGTAGTAGTCCGGCTCTTTGGTATTTTGTTTTACGAGGTACTCGGCCTCTTTGTATTGGCTGAGATTGATGTAGTTGAGGGCAAGATTATAGCGGATAAGTAAACGCAACTTAGTTCCTTCAAGCGTTTGGTCTTTGCTGAGGGCAAGCGCCTGATAGGCATACTCAAAGGTTTTATTCAGGTTACCCAAATCCTGGTTGATGACAGCGAGCCCATTGTATGCCTCAGCATGGAGCAGGGGGTAATTGGCCACTGGTACTGTATTAATGGCCTTCATACAGTAATTGATCGCTTTTTCCTGCTCGTAATTGATAAATAGTTGAATGGCTTTGTTGATGTATGCGCGGGCCCACAGGTCCTTTTGTTTGACCTGATCAGGAATCATAGCCAATACCTGATCGTTGTAAAGGCTAGCCTTGTTGAGGTCTTTTCGCTTATAATGTTCGAACAGTTCAAGGAGTGTTTGAGCCTTCTGGATAGGTGACTCTGCGGTTTGTAATTTGTGCTTCAACTTAACTTCGGAGCTATCCTGCTGCGCCCGAAGTGGATGGGCAAATAAACCTAAAAACAAGCTGAGTACCCATAGCCAAAGGATGGTGCGCCAGGCAGGTTTGCAGCCAGAAACAGGTGCTTCACGATGTAGGCTATGCCAGAACAAGGGATCAAATCTCATTTTGAATGTTTTGGTCTATTCTGCAAAAACTATGGTAAAACGAGTACCCGCATTCGGTGCGGATGCCCCCAATAAACTTCCACCCTCTTTCTCTATAAACTGGCGCACCAGGGATAATCCAATGCCCGTACCAGTTTCCCCTTGCGTACCTGTCCGCGACAAGCGCCCGCCCAGCGCTTGCTGCAATTGCATTTCAGTCATGCCAATCCCCTGGTCCTGAATACAAACGTGTATTCTTTGCTCGGCTTTCCAGGCACTTATTTCAATGTCCTGGCCTGTATCTGAGAATTTGATGGCATTGATCAACAGATTGCGAATGGCCATACGCAACATCTCTTCGTCCTGAACAAGCCCCAGGTTTTCCGGAATATGCAAAGTGATGCTTACCCGTTTATCCAGGTACATCAATTGCACGATCTCTTTGATTTCCCGAACCAAAGGGAGCAGCACAATCCATTTTTTTTCACTAGGCCGGTGTTTCATCTGTAGATTGGCCCAGCAGAGTAAGTTTTCCAGCAGTACATTCGTCTTGGTCGTTTGCTGCTGCAACTTATCGAGCCACCACCGGCGTTGGGGTTCGGTGTATCCTATTTCATCCAGGGTATCCAGAATGGCTTCGAATGACAATATAGGAGAACGCAAATCGTGAGAAACAATGGCAAAAAGGCGATTTTTAAGCTGACTGAGTTGTTCTAACTCTTTTTTCTGGGTTTCAATTTTTTGATTTTGTGCTTTCAGCAATAGATTAGCACGCTGTTTCTGCCAGGTCCGCAAGCCGGCGAACAAACCCAGTACACCAAGCAGGGCTCCCGCGATCCACAAAAAGAAGCGGTCATTTTTTTGGCGTTCCAGCCTGGTTTGATAGGCGGATTTCAACTCCTGTTCGGCACGGGAGATGGTTAATTCCTCCAAGAGTTGCCGGCCCTTTTCTGCTTCACTGTTGTCATCGTTGAGCGCAGAAAGAGAGTCTAATGCAACGAATGCTTCTGCAACCAGGCCCTTGCGCTCCAGAATGAAGGAGCGTTGTTTCCAGGCGCTTTTGGATAGGGTATCTTGGGTAGAATGGATTGGGCGCATGGCTAACAATTGGTCGTTTAGCGCTAAAGCTGAATCCAGTTGATTTTGTTGCAGGAGCAATTGAGCATATTGCAAGATGCTGCTCTTTATTTGCAAATCATTCTTGAATTTTCTAGCTAAACGAAGTCTTTCCCTGGTAAAATTCAGCGCGGCACCCATGTCTCCAGTTTGAGCGGCTAAGGCGCTCAAACGGTTTAAGGCATGCAGATGAAGTTCAGTTTGCTGATGTTTTTGGGCAGTTTGTTGAGCCTTTAACAGTTTCTGCCGAGCTTGGGCATAATTGTAGCGGGCTAAATCCAACTCACTTTCTAAAAAAAGTAGCTGGATATAATCTTGTGGCGCTGAAGTTTCGACTGATTGAGTTCGGAGTGTAGCAAGTGTTTGAGCAAGTTCGGTAAACTGCTGGGCGGATAACTGCGCCTGGCCGATTTTAAGTTTTAGCCGATAATTTAATGCAGGGTCGACCCTTTGTTCGAGGCCATTTTGGTAAAATTCAATGGCCTTGGGGATATTGCTGTAATAAAGATACAGGTCACCAATTCCAGCACACAATGAGGCGTAAAGGGTATCGGATCGACTCTGTTGGGTGTAGCCAAGTGCTTCAAAATACAATTGGGCGGCACGCACATTGTCTTTTTGCTGGAGCGCAATAGTCGCTGAGTCGCGTTTTTGTAAAGCAAGACGAAGCTGCTGCCCCGACAAAGGAAGTACAATAAAAAAGCAATAGCCTATACCCAGCCCAAACGTTTTAGCCCTAAACATGAGGTTATCTCTTCTGTTGTAAAATGGGAGACCTTATTCCACGCCGATCGGGGTTTAGGGTAAATCGTATCGGTAAAACCTCTTAAAATCTGAGTTTTCGAAATCCGTTTACACTAAAACCGATCGGCGTAGTACGTATTGGGAACAGGATAGTTATGGCCTTGATTTAAAACAAGACCCCGTTATTCACGTAATAAAAGTAGGATGTACCACCACTAAAGGTCCAGTTCGTGGCATTAAAAGAACCATTCCCGGTTGCACTGCCCTGAATTTTGTAAGCTTGTACCGCTTGTCCGGCTCGGTTCCAGGTCAAAGGGCTGCCACTTATACAAGTTTCCGGCCCGAGGTTGACATTTTTCAAAAAATACGCATGGTTGAGGCCATAGACTTTACCAATGCCATTTTGGTCGATGCACACCGCCGTTTGTTCATCTACACCAATTCCTTTTACGGTAGTGTAGGCAAAATCTTTCATCAAACGCGCCATAAAGGCAATGTGCCGCCCCTGGCGGTCGCGCTGGGTATAATGTGAATCGGTGATGGTGTTTTGCAAATGGGTAGCCGCTAGAAAGTCGTTTTGCCCTAGCGTCAAAAGGCTGTTGTATGGATTGGCCAGAGCTTGAGCTGTGGTTATACTGCCCGTTTGAGCGCTATAATAAGCAGAACCCAAAATCGCCAGGCCAGCACTGGTACCACCAACAGGAGCGCCCTTAGTGTTCAGCAGATAATTGATGGCTGTTTCGGTGGCTGAGTTTTTCCAATAATTCACGTAGTTCCACTGGTCGCCACCCGCAATAAAGAGCGCCTCTGCAGCCCGAATTTTATCGGTTACGCTGGCCAGATCTGCTTTCGCCCGGCTATCGATGATGATGGTTTCCACAGAGTTGACTGGCACCATATCAAACATGTATTGGTTGTAACCATCCGCACCAGATGAACGAATGACGACGATGTCTCCGCCTCCGCTACGGGTCAGCAACCAGGCAATGGCTGCGTCTACATCGGTGCTTCCCCCCATCAGTACCAGTCCAGGTGTTGGTGTAGGGGTCACATCAGCGGCATTTCCGGTCAGGTATGTCACTACTTTTGGCGCTTTCCCTGAAATTTCACCCACTATTTCTTCACTGGGTATGATTTGATTGTTTTGGGAACAAGCTAGATTGAAGGCCAATACTCCAAGCAGTAATAGTTGAGACACAGTGTTTTTGCGCATAATTGAGCGTTATCTGGTTGAGGAATGAATGTAAAATACAAAAACCGCCAATTTCAATTGTCATTTCTTTTTATTTATCTTGATTCAACAGTCTACACACCAAGTTTTTGAACACTGTCGTTTTTGTAAAAATAAAACTCAATCCATGTACAGAACACTTACTCTTTTGTGTTTGATCTTCAGTTTGGGCACTACTCTATCCGCCCAGGATATCGAAACCCATGAGTATTTCCAAATCGAAACCAACAAAACGGCCTACGCTTTTGGCGACAACATCAACGTCCGGGATGCACCCAACACTACAGGTAAAGTGGTGACTCAAATCAAGGCAGGCACAATTTTGAAAATTCTGGATGTAGCCGGAGATAAACTTGCGCTTAAAGGCATCGAAGTGCCCTGGGTGAAGGTGCAATTTTTACAAAATGGGAAAAGCCAGCAGGGCTACATTTGGTCGGGTTTATTGGCTCTGGATCGGGTAGCAAGAGATGGTTTTGAGTTTTTATTGGGTTTGACCCGGATAGAAGGAGAGGTGTACTATCAGGAAGTTCGGGTAATAAAAGAAGGGGCATTATTGGCATCTAAGGAGTACAAGAGTTTTGCTGAAGAAGGTTTTTATGTAGGTTTTGAAGTCACGGACAACAAAGGAGTTATTGGAGTAAAAAACATCATCAAAGTCCATAATGGTTACGGAGCTTGTGGCTATTGGTCGGGGTATAGCCTATTCTTCTGGGACAATAAACAGCTTTTTTTTATTGGTAACGACTATGGCCTAGTTGATGGAGGAGAGTTTTACAAAGGAACAGAGTACATTTTTCCAGCCGATGATAAAGAACTGGACGGCAAAATCAAGAAAAAGGATACCCATTTTGTGGCAGACCCTGTTGGCAATAGTGAAGAAAGGATCATCTCCACGATCTGGGTCTGGGATGGCAAACAATTGGTGCATAAAAAAGAAGAATGATCCTTGCTTTTTTTCGAGAATTAGCCCTGAAAGGGCGGCATAACATCAAGAAAGGGTACAGCCCTTTCGAAGAGCCAACTACTAACCGTAATTCACGCGACCAGCCCTGAAAGGGCGATATAATCAGTAATCTCGACGACTGATGTCGCCCCTTCAGGGCTTCTTGACTTAACGAGGAATTCCATGGCCAGAATGGGCGTTGCCCACTCTTGATGTTATGCCGCCCTTTCAGGGCTAGTTGATTTTCACGCATTGTGGTGATTAGGTTAACCCAACATCACCCCAACATCAATTTTTTCCCTCACCTTCCTCCCCTACCCCAAAACCCCTTAACTTCACGCGGAATAAAACCATTCAGCGTCATGTTCAAACACACTTCTACCCTGAGCTACCTGTTTCTTGTGCTCCTCATCACGGCCTGTGCACCAAAAAATCCCTGGGTTGCCCAGGCACCCGCCGGAGCGCAGTATTGCCAAATCAACCAAGCTGGCGAAAGCATCATTCCCAATGGCCGCATCATCAAACCTGCGGGCAAAAGTGTACTCACCGCCCCACACCCTTACGGCCTGGTACTCTCACCCGATGGCAAAGTAGCCGTGACCGCGAACTCTGGCAATGCCCCTTTTTCTATCAGCGTCATCCGCAATTTTGACGGCAATGGCCAACCCACTGTACGCCAAATCCCTGAAGGTGCCAACAACCAGGTCGGCATCCTGGAATCAGTGTTCATGGGTCTCGCCATTACGCCCGACAACCGCCACGTTTTTGTGGCAGGTGGGCAATCCAACAAAGTTTTCAAGTTTGACCTGCAAAGCGGGAAAAAGCTCGACTCCCTCAAATGTGGTGTCATCGACGGCGAGCGCGACTACACCCACGGCTACATTGGCGACATGATCCTCTCCAAAGATGGCACCCGCTTGTATGCAGTAGATCAAATTGGCTTCCGCCTCCTGGTCATCGATGCCAAAACCCTCAAACTTCTACACAACGTCCCCACCGGGCGCTATCCCTTTGGCATCAACCTCTCGCCTGATGGCCGCAATCTGTACATAGCCAACGTGGGTATTTTTGAATACAAACCGCTGAAAAACCTCGACCCAAAAGACCTCAAAGGTACTGGGGCTGAATTTGTCACCTCGGGCTACAATACCCCTGAGATGCGGGACGGTTACAAAAAAGGCAAACTGGACGTACCAGGACTGGGTGACCCCAATACTCCCGAAGGGTTTTCGGTATGGAAATACAATTTGGATGGGCAACCGAGGGTCAGCAAAAAAATCAAAACTGGCTTCCTCGTTGGTGATTTAGTGGAAGGAATCCCCGCGGTGGGTGGTGCCAGCCCCAACTCCCTGGTGGCTTCTGATCGTTACGTTTTTGTATCCAATGGCAACAACGATTGTATCTCGGTTATCGACTTCGTCAAAGATACCGTGGTCAAAAACATTTTCCTCAAACCAGATGCTCGCTTGGGAGGATTCCGGGGCGTGATACCATTTGGTTTGGCGCTTTCACCCGACCGCAAGCAGCTTTTTGTGGCCGAATCTGGTGTCAATGCTGTGGGGGTGATTGATGCCGAAAAATTGGAAGTATTGGGGCATATCCCTACGGGTTGGTTCCCTTCCAAAGTGGCCGTTACGCCCGATGGTAAAAAGCTGCTGGTCACTTCCGCCAAAGGATATGGCAGCGGCCCCAACGGCGGCAAAAACTGGAAAGATGGCCCCGAAGGCCATTACGTGGGCGGCTTGATGAAGGGCTTGTTCAGCGTCATCGACATGCCCAACGCCGAACAACTCAAGGCACACACGGCCGAGGTGATTCGCCAAAACTACTCCTTTGCCCCAGCCAATGATCCTCAGTTTAGCTGGCGCAAAAACAATCCAGTGCCCCTTTTTATGGGCCAAAAAGAAAGCCCGATTAAGTACATCGTCTTCATTTCCAAGGAAAACCGAACTTTTGACGAGGTTTTCGCCCAAGTCAAAGGTGTGCGGGGAGATCCCACTATGGCCCGTTTTGGTGCCAACCAAAAGATCGTCAACCGCCGTCATACCGATAGTGTTTTGAACGCCACCATCGCCGTCAACCACCTCGCCTTGGCCGAACGATTTGCCATCAGCGACAATTTTTATGTCGATTCCGATCACTCCGCCGACGGCCACCGCTGGCTGGTCAACACCTACCCGAATGAATGGGTGGAAACAGGGGTTACTGCATCCTACGGAGGCAAACGCAGCATGCGCGGCAACAGCAAAGCACCCGGCAACCTCTTACTCTACGGCTCTTCCGGGGCCATTTATCCAGAAGATTACAACGAAGCGGGCTCCATGTGGGATCACCTGGAACGCAACAAAAAGGATTTTTTCAATTTTGGTTTCGGCGTCGAACTCGCAGGTGGCATCGACGATTCTACCATGAAATACGTGGGCTTAAAATACCTGGTCAACTACCCCGTTCCCGGCCCCTTGTTCGATCGCTCTTCGCGCAGATATGCTACTTACAACATGGCCATCCCTGACCAGTTTCGTGCCAAAACCTTTATGGATGAGTTCAATGAAAAGTACCTGGGCCCTGGCAAAACCCTACCCGAAGTACTCACCATCATCCTGCCCAACGACCACACCGCCGGTGAAAGGCCCCATGCGGGTTACCCTTTCAAATCGAGCTATGTAGCGGACAATGACCTGGCTCTGGGGCGCGTGGTGGAATTTTTGTCCAACACCCCTTATTGGAAAAACATGGCCATCGTAGTCACCGAAGACGACGCGCAGGATGGACAGGATCACGTGGACGCACACCGCAGCATCTTGATGGTGATTTCACCCTACGCTCGCCGCAACTACGTGGGGCATCAACATTACAGTTTTGGGAGTATTTTTAAAACCTTCTGGAACATCCTGGGCATTCCGTACCTGAATCAGTACGACGCAGCGGCGAGTGACTTAGCAGATTTGTTCGGTGATCAACCTGATTTCACCCCCTACAAGGCTTTCCCAGTTAACCCAAAGGTTTTTGATCCACAAAAAGCGCTGACACCAATGGACGCCAAATTTGATTGGAAAGCGGTCATTGAGTCGCCGAAGTTGGATAATGTGGAGGATTTTTTGAAAAAACAAGAATAACACCAACAGTATGAACAAGCAGTTCCTCATCATCCTATTCTTCTTGTCGCAAGCTCCACTTTGGGCCCAAAACATCCAAGGCTTGGTGCTTGACGCCAAAACCAAAACACCGCTCTCCGGCACCAATCTCTGGCTCAAAGGCACCCAACGCGGTACCGCCAGTAATGCCCAGGGCAGCTTCACCCTTTATGCGCCAGCACAAGAGGGCACTTATACCTTGCTTGTATCGATGTTGGGGTATGCTGAAAAAGAACGAAGCATCAGTCTCAGCGGTGCGGACATACTCCTCGATACCCTTTATCTCGATGCCGAAGCCACCCTCATTCAAAACAACCTTGTCATCACAGCCCAGCGCAGCTTGAATCAGGCTTTTGCTGCTTCGGAGGCCATTAGTGTACTCAAGGCTAGTGACATCATCCACAATGGCTCGCGCAGCACCCCCGAAGCCCTAATGGGTTTGACAGGTGTTTTTGTGCAAAAAACCAATCACGGCGGGGGCTCCCCATTTGTGCGTGGGTTGACGGGCAACCAAACCCTCCTGCTCATGGACGGCCTGCGCCTCAACAACTCCATTTACCGCTTTGGCCCCAACCAGTATTTCAACACCATTGACGTATTCAGTGTGGAACAAATTGAGGTGGTGCGTGGGG
>JAAFHQ010000080.1 GCA_013298445.1 Chitinophagales bacterium
CTGGGGTTGGATGGGAAAAGACGCCCTTATGTATACAATACCCGCGATGATTTGATCAAACAGTGGATAACGATGCGGGACCGTTTTCCAAAGTACAGGAACTACGCCACGGCTACTTTTGACAATTTGCTCCAACCCGCTGAACGGGAAAAAGCTTCTTCCCGAGCGGTGAATTATTTACAAAGCAGCTATATAGAAAATTTGGGCAAGGGCAGTTTTGCCATTCATCCACTCCCCGCGACTGCTCAACTCGCTCCAATTTATGGCATGAGTGCCGCCGATATCGACCAGGATGGCCATCTGGATGCCATTCTGGCGACCAATGGTTTTGACGCCGATGTTTTCACCGGGCGGCATGATGCATTGAATGGTTTGGTGTTAAAGGGAAATGGAAAGGGAGCATTCCAGGCCTTGCCTTGGCAGCGGAGTGGGGTAGTGGTAAAAGGTGATGGCAAGGCTTGTGTTCCTATTAGGGGCGCAGATGGCCAAACCCGATTTTTGATGAGTCAGAACCGGGGAATGTTGAAGGTTTTTGGGAAGTAGGGGCATTGTTATTTTTTAACAGAAAATGGATTGTCGGATGATTTTTGAATATAGAACGCGGTTCTCAGGACCCCCGACCCCTAAAGGGGAGTACATGGTAGGTCAGCACCGAAAAATACCTTTTGATAGGAAAAGCACTTTTTTATGCCATCCGAAAATGTACTCCCCTTTAGGGGTCGGGGGTTCTGAGGCTCACGCAAAAGTCTCCAAGCAAAGCCCCAATCTTTTTTCCTTAATCGCCCTACTCATTTTTTTATTCACCTCCTGCACCCCACCAGAAACACCCTACCGCCCCAGCGCTGCCAGCCACGACCCAGAAACCATCCATGAACTAGGTCAAGCGCTGACCGATGTGATTGTACACGATGTGTTTTCGCCACCCGTGGCGGCACGCATCTATACTTATTCCCATCTGGCAGCATATGAGGCACTGCGTTGGGACGATGCCGGAGATTACCCCTCTTTAACCCAACAAATGCGCGGCTTTGTGACCATACCTGAGCCTCAGGACGACGGTGCTCCCCATTGTTTTCCACTGGCCGCTGCACATGCCATGATCGGAGTGAGTAAAATGCTGGTGTTTTCAGATACGATGTTGGATCGCAAGGCGGCCCCCGTTTTTAAAAGATTTGCCGCACTCCATTTGCCCAAAGCCGTTGAAAACCGCTCCAAAGCCTATGCGGAAAAAATAGTTGCAGCCATAGCCCAACGCATCAAAACCGACAATTACAAAGAAACCCGTGGGTTTTCCCGCTATACTCCCCAAAGTACCTCGGGCCATTGGGAGCCTACGCCCCCCGAATACATGGATGCCATTGAACCACATTGGCGCAAACTGTTGCCCTTTGTACTGGACAGTGCCAGTCAGTTCAAACCGATTCCGCCAGCGCCATATAGTCAATCCCCTGGAAGCCCATTTTATCGGGATATGCTTTTTGTATACGAAACTTCAAAACAACTCACGGAAGAACAAAAAGCCATTGCCAATTTTTGGGATTGCAACCCCTTTGTGACCCACAACGAAGGGCATTTGATGTTTGCCACTAAAAAAATCACTCCGGGGGGGCATTGGATGGGCATCACGCGAATTGTTTGCCAAAAAACCAAAGCGGACATAGTTAAAAGTGCCTGGAGTTATGCGCTGACAGCCGTTACCTTGAATGAAGCTTTTATTAGTTGCTGGGATGAAAAATACCGCAGTGAGTACGTACGCCCGGAGACCGCCATTCGGGCATTAAAAGACCCCAAGTGGTTCCCATTGTTGCAAACCCCACCATTTCCGGAGTATACCAGTGGCCATAGCGTGGTCTCTTCGGCTAGTGCTGTGGTATTGACACATCTTTACGGGGATTCATTTGCATATGTGGATTCGGTTGAAGTAAATTACGGCCTTTCGCCAAGAAGCTATCCTTCTTTTAGCGCGGCGGCTGCCGAAGCGTCCAGAAGTAGACTGTATGGCGGCATCCATTTTTTGCCTGCTATTGAAAATGGTGTTAAACAAGGCCAGGCAATTGGGAATTATTTGATTCAACAGTTAAATCTAAAGCGTTGACTAAGCTTAGTACCTTTTCAATTGTAGTATTTGTTGGTCTTCTATTTTTGGTTTGGACAAATACAGCCTGTGATCAAAAAGAGCAGGGGCAAAAACTTGCAGAATTGTATTGTGGTGCTTGCCATTTATTCCCCGAACCGGGCTTGTTGAACAAAAAAGGCTGGGAGGAAGGTGTACTCCCCCAAATGGCCATTCGGATGGGCATTGCTGACCCTGATTTTAACGAATTAAATCCTGAAGAGTACCAAACTATTCTGGAAAAAGGCGGCTTGCCTTTAAAACCAATGGTTAGTAAAAAAGATTGGAGTAAAATTGTGGCTTATTACCTCAAAAATGCTCCCGAAAACGTACAAACTCAGCAAGGAGCCTTGCCCATCCTGTTGGACACTCAACAGTTCAAGCCGCAGATATTGTGGCAATCTCCAGGGGAGAGGCCCAATTTTTCCTTATTGAAATTTTTTCCCGAGCAAAATACCCTGGTTGCCGGCCAACGGGAAGGGAAAGTGTACCTATTTAAGGGGGCAAAGCAAGAACTCCAGGATTCTTTATTCACTCCGTCTTCTGCCAGTGATATCAACATCACTGCCAATAGCCACCTCCAATTGTTGTTGATGGGTAAAATGGATCCCAATGATGCATACTCCGGAGCTTTACTTGAAATTGAAAAAAAAGCAGGGCGTTGGAAAGTCCTGCGCAGTTTGGTAAATGGTTTGAATCGTCCGGTGCAATTTGCGTCTTTTGATCAAGGTGAAGCCGGCGAACAAGCCTTTGCCATCAGTGAATTCGGACATTATACCGGGGCTTTGAGTTGGCACGAAACAACTGCTGATGGTAAAAGTAAAGTGTATCAGCTTTTTAATGGCCCAGGAGCCCGGGTCGCACATGTGGTTGATTTGGACCAAGATGGCAAACAGGACATCGTAGCCCTGCTCAGTCAGGGTGACGAAAAAATCATTTGGTTTAAAAACCTAGGTAAAGGGGTGTTTGATCCCCGGCTACTTGCACGGTTTTTGCCCATTTATGGATCCAGCTATTTGGACATCGAAGACATGAACCAGGATGGGAAGCTGGACCTCATCCATTCGGCTGGCGACAATTATGATTACAGCTATGCCTTGAAAGGATACCACGGCGTTCGTATAATGCTGAATCAAGGGAACGAATACTTTGTGGAAAAGAAATTTTTGCCGCTTCACGGAGCTGGGAAAGTACTGGTGGAGGACTTTGATCAGGACGGCAAACCTGACTTGGCCTGCACCTCTTATTTCCCAGATTATTCTCAGAAACCTCTGGGTGGGTTTGTGGTATTTAAAAACCAGGGAAACTTGAAATTCAGTGCCCATACTTTCCCTCTGGGAGATAAAGCCAATTGGTTGTTGATGGATAAGGGTGATGTGGATAAGGATGGAGACTGCGACATCATTCTAGGAGCATGCAGCATCAATAATACAGTGCCAAAACCAATGCGCCAGGATTGGAATCAACTGGGAATCGGGGTTTTACTATTCCGAAACCAGCTCAAGTAGGGTAGCGTGGGCGCAAAATCGTGCTACTTTTCCCGTTTTTTCCAAACACCTTGCTTATCTTTGGCCAATTCTTTTTAATAAACAAACAATTAACACACAAACTGCTATCAATTAAAGTTATGGCAAATAACCTTTCTCTGCGGGCTGCCGACAACGTTCGTATCCTGTCGGCCGCGATGGTGGAAAAAGCACAATCTGGTCACCCTGGTGGCCCCATGGGCGGTGCTGATTTTACCCATATTCTTTATTCCGAGTTTTTGGAATACGATCCAAGTGACATGCACTGGCCTCTGCGCGACCGCTTTTTTCTCGATGCAGGCCACATGTCGGCCATGTTGTACGGGCAACAAGCCCTGTTGGGTAACTATACGCTGGAAGAAATCAGTAATTTTCGCCAGTGGGGCAGTCCAACCCCTGGACACCCGGAAGTAGACGTTGAGCGGGGTATTGAAAACACCTCCGGGCCACTCGGGTTAGGGCATACTTTTGGTATTGGTGCTGCCATTGCTGAGCGTTTCCTAGCGCAACGCTTTGGAGAAGAGATCGCCCACAAAACCTACATCTACATTTCCGACGGCGGGGTACAAGAGGAAATTTCGCAAGGCGCTGGCCGGATTGCCGGCTTTTTAGGCTTAGGCAATATTGTGATGTTTTACGACGCCAACGACATCCAACTCTCTACCGAAGTTGATGCCGTAACGAGTGAGGATACCGCTAAAAAATACGAAGCCTGGCATTGGCATGTACAAACCGTGGTTGGCAACGATCACGATGCATTGCGTGCAGCCATTAAAGCCGCCATTGCAGAAACCGATCGCCCCTCCCTGATCATCGGCAAAACCATCATGGGTAAAGGGGTGAAAAAAGAGGACGGTTCGGCTTTCGAAGGAGAGGTGGAATTGCACGGTAAACCACTGGGGCAATCCAAAGCTTCTTATACCAAAACCATTGAAGGATTGGGTGGCGACCCCAACAATCCTTTCCAGATTTTCCCCGATGTAGCAGAGTACTATGCGGGAATTTTGGATCAAAAGCGCAAAGCTGCTGCTGCACGCAAAGCCAAATTTGCGAGCTGGGAACAAGCCAACCCTGCACAAGCGGCTAAACTTTCCACCTGGTTGAGTGGTAAACTGCCAGAAATCAACTGGGGCGAAATAGCCCAAAAGGAAAATGATGCTACGCGCAATGCTTCCGGCAATGTACTGGCTTACCTGGCCGGGAAAGTAGAAAACCTCATTGTAGCATCTGCTGACTTGAGCAACTCCGATAAAACGGATAGCTTTTTGAAAAAGACCCATGCCTTTACCCATGGTGATTTTTCAGGTTCATTCCTGCAAGCAGGGGTGGCGGAATTGACCATGGCCGCATTGTCGATAGGTATGTCACTACACGGAGGTGTGATTCCGGCATGTGCGACCTTCTTTGCTTTTTCGGACTACATGAAACCCGCGATTAGGGTAGCAGCCCTGATGGAAAAGCAAGTGATTTTTATTTGGACCCACGATGCTTTCCGGGTAGGGGAGGACGGGCCTACACACCAGCCAATCGAGCAGGAAGCGCAGTTGCGTTTGTTGGAACAATTGAAAAACCACTCGGGCAAAAATGGCGTTTTGGCCCTGCGACCAGCAGACAGCCATGAAACCACCATTTGCTGGAAATTGGCACTGGAAAACCAGGATTCACCTTCGGGCTTGATCTTATCCCGTCAAAACATCAATGACTTGCCAGCAGCATCCAGCCGTTTTGCAGAGGCTAGCCAGGCTGAACGGGGAGCGTATATCGTGCAAAATTGCGACGGTACACCAGACGTGATTTTGGTCGCCAATGGTTCTGAAGTAGCAACTTTGGTTGCTGGAGCCAAAATACTGAGTGAAGACAAAGGCCTGAAAGTACGGATTGTTTCTGCTCCTTCCGAAGGGCTGTTCCGCACTCAATCGGTAGATTATCAAGAAACAGTATTGCCTTCAAATGTGCCTACTTTTGGACTTACTGCTGGTTTGCCAGTTACTTTGCGTGGCCTGGTGGGTACCCGAGGAAAGGTTTGGGGCTTGAGCCATTTTGGATACTCTGCGCCGTATAAGGTGTTGGACGAAAAATTTGGCTTTACACCAGAGAATGTTGTTAAGCAGGTGATTGAAATGTTGTAATTATCACTTGTTCAGTTGAATATAAAAAAGAAAGAGGGTTCTTCACGATCATGTGGAGAACCCTCTTCTTGTTTTAGACTAAGCCTTTTGCCTTACTTAGTCTCGGTCTTTGCCCCCTGCGGCAATTGCCTCTTTAATATTCTTGATGGTAGTTTGGATATCTGCATTAGCAGGATCCAAAGCCTGCATTTTTTCAAAGTAAGTCAATGCCTTGGGTAGATCAGGAGTTTCGACGTGGTTGACATAATATTCACCCAAATAAGCATAAGCAGTTATCACATTGGTTTTGGTCCGCTGCTCTGCTTTCTCGAGGGTAGGTTCGATCAACTCCAGGTATTTTTCGTAAAATGGCTTGGCCATTGACTTTTTAGCAGCGGTATCCAGTGCTACATTGATCCGAGCCCGAGTATACCAACCTACTGCATAAGTAGGATTCAACTCATTGACCTTGCGGTAAGCAGAATCAGCCAAGGAGTAGTTTTTGAGCTGCATTTGAGCATTACCGATGAAGAAGTAATCTTGGTTGGTCGGCTTTACTTTCTGTAATTTAATGGTATAAGCATCAATTGCATTTTGCCAATTTTTACCATCATAATACATTCTACCGATCATATCATAAACCTCGACGCGGTTACTGTCCAATTCCACTACTTTCATGTAGTTTTTGGCGGCAACATCTCTTTCGCCTAATTTAGCCGCAGCCTTAGCATAGTACTCATAATCAGAAGTAGCCTTTTTGCGGTTGACTTCTTTTTCGAAGAACATTTTTGAAGCATTAAAAGACTCCTGGAAAGCGCCTTTTTCATAATTGGCCCAAGCCAACCAGCGGTACATTTCACCACGAGCAGGGTCTTGTTGGAGTACGGTATTGGCCTCTTTAATGGCACGCTCGTAATCCTTGGCATTGTAGGTCAAAAAACGGACCAGACGAGCTCTGGCGTCGATATCTGTTCCCACCAATTCCACATATTTGGACAACAGCGGCGTACCTTTAGTGTACAATTTATTGCCGAAGTAGATCTCATAAAGGTCTTTGTAGGCAGGTGAATAGTTGGGGAACTTCGCTACGATGTCCTCCAGGTTTTTCTGCGCTACATCCGCAATCCCACTTTTCAAGTAGGTACGGGCAATCTTCATCAGAATCTCAGGATTTTGCTTGTCCTTTTCTGAGGCAAAGGTATAGTTGGTTTGAGCATCGCCAATTTTGTCAGCAGCAACCTGTGCATCACCCAACAACATGAAGTAGCGTGGATTTTTGGTGTCGTTGTCACGAGCCAAAGTGAAATTCTCCAACGCTTTATCAATGTTTGGTTTCTGACTCGTCAGATAGGCGCTACCGATCAGGGCATAAGCTTCTGCTGGTTTTTTCTTCACAAAACGCAGCGCACGGCCAAATGACTTTTCTGCATCCTGGCCCAAGCCTTTATCGAGTGCGATTTTACCAACTCCTACGTGTGGAGCTGGAGCATCTGGTGCCAAGGCTAAACCTTTGTTGTACCAGAAAGCAGCGGAATCCTGTGCTTCGTCGAAGTAGAAGGTTTCCCCTAAATAGTAGTAGCCATCACCATTGGTAGGCTCTTTTTGAATCAGTTCTCTGGCCATTTTGCGGGCACCTGAGATGTTTTCATCAGACATCATCTTTTGGATTTCCGCTACGGTTTGCGCAAATGCTCCTTGCGAAACCAAAATGAATACAGACCACAACACAAGTTTCTTCATTGCCGATGAATTTTGAATGGTTAGCACTTACTTGTCTATTTTTCAAGTTTAAAAGGTTCCGAAGTCAGTTCGATGTTGTACTCCAGTTTGTAATAAGGAGGAATTCCTGCCTTTTGAATGATGCGTTGGCCTATGTCACTTGCAATAAATGACGCAAAACCAGTACCTAACCCTGAACGACCTTCCCGCGTGATGATGAAAATATCCCGTCGAAAGGGATACAGCTTTTCAATCATGTTTGTGGCATAAGGTTTGTAGGGCTTAGTGGCATTTTCTCCTTCACAAACGGATACAGCCATCAACTTCGCCTCCGACCGTAGTTTTTTGCCTAATGGATCATCATAGTCGCTGATCCAACTGTAGCCAATGATTCCCAAAGCGCCGGGGTGTTGAGCTACATAGTCTACTACGGAAGGATTATCTTTAAGGGCATAGGCATTGGCGGGTAGTTTTTTGAGTTTGATCATATCCATAACGAATTGAACCGTGCTGGAATTTTGATTGTCAAACACCAATGTGAGTTTTCCGCTTCTGTTATTTGGACTCAATTGATCCCAGGATGTAACATCTCCCTTCAACACTTTAAGAATACTTTCACAAGTTAGAGCTGTATCAGGGTTATTTGGATGTACCATAAAAGCTACTGCATCGGTAGCAATTTGGGTAGTTATGGGGCTCGAGTTGATTCTTTTCAAATAAGCTTTCTCTTCGGGGCTTAGTGGGCGCGCACTGATCACAGTACGAGCAGTGTCTTTAAGGAATTCGTTCATCGCCTGGATCCCAGGCAAGTATTTTATGTCAAGAGAAGCACGGTTGTAGGTATGTTCAAACATATCTTCCTCGGCAATAACCAAAGGAAAAAGGGTTTCATCGGCAAGGATGCGGATTTTACCAAAAGTAGCACCATCCTCAGGTGTACTTCCTTTATTGCTGCACCCGGTAGAAACGAATAAAGCAAGGATAACAATGACGAACCAACGCATAGGTAGTGATTTCACGATAACCAAGTTGTTAAAGGCTGAAAAATCAATCATCATCTTTTTCCTCAAGTTGTTTGGATGCAAAAAATTGCCTTGCAATGCGAAAAACGCCATATGCCAGAAAAAGCACACCAAGTAGGGTGTTCACAGCAAAAGGACTAATAGGTTTTATTTTGAGGACAAACACGCCGGCGAGAATATAGGCTAGTCCAAACAATGAAACAAAAGCAATACGAAGGAGATTCATTTTGATAAAGTTGAGCAATTGATCAATTGAGAAGTTGAATGATCAGCACCAAGATTTTGCTCGGGGACTAATCCTCCAACTTCTCAACCTATCAATTTTACTCGAGTTTGAAGCGGATTGGCAAGTTAAACTGAACCCGAACTGGTTGTCCGCGTTGTTTACCTGGTTGCCACTTAGGCATGCCGCGTACTACACGCAAGGCTTCTTCGTCGCAACCAGCACCAATACCTTTAACCACAGTCGCGCCAGCAATAGAACCATCCCGTTCTACCACGAATTGCACAACCACCATTCCTTCTACACCGTTCTCCTTCGCAATGGTTGGATATTCGATGTTTTGGGCAAGGTAACGGAGCAATGCGGCCTGACCGTCAGGGAAAGAAGGCATTTGTTCTACCACCTTAAAAACCTCTTGAGTAACCTTTGGTTTTTCTTCCTCCTGTACTACAGCTGGAGGTGGTGCTTCTTCGATGGGCTCATCACCAAGTCCGGCAACAACACCATCGTCGCTACCTTCCTGAGTTTTGGTGCTGATCTCCACGTCCTTCAGTTCTTCAACAGTGGGTGGTGGAACTTCTTCTACCACTTCTTCATCTTTTTTTACCACCGGAATGGTAAAAGCGATGGTTGGGCGTGCAGGCGGCGGCTCCACCGGAGGAGGTGGGGGTGGCGGTTCCTGCTTGGGATCCACAGATGGCGGTTCCGACAACGATACCTCGACGTTTAAGGTCTCTTCCTCAGGCAAGTTATCGCGGATGAAGTTCACAATACTCGGAAGCACGGCAGCAAAAGCCAGCAGAAGTACAGCAAGAATCGTTGCACGAGTCATACGCTTATGGTATGCTTTGCGCAGCTGATAAGCGCCGTATTCTTTATTCCGGTACTTAAAGATCAGATCATCCAGATCCGCCTTCATGATATCCCCGACTGACCCAGCATTGGATACATCGTTCGTATTCATGAGAGCATCATTTTAAATTGGTTATTTAAGCTTCAGGGAGTTGAATCCCTTAGTTGGGCGCAAACGGTTGCCAGAACCTACCGCAATCAATGAATCAATAGAATTGAAATCATCAATGATTGCGTAACGTTTAACTCCCGTGATTGCCATTTCGTCCAGTACATCTACCATGTTCCGGTATTTGGATTCTGGTAGTGGTTTAATCATGACAAACAGTTCGTCTTTGTTGCCCCACTGTTGTTGTACTGCTTTTTGACGATCTTTGATCATCGAGCGCAGCCCTGTGCGGGAGAACGTAACACTGTCTACATTTACACCTGTAGCATCGTCGGCACCAACATAGCAGTACACCATGTCACGTTTGCCCAATACGATGGCATAAGTTTTTGATTGCTTGATGGGTTTTTCTTCCACCTCTTGATTCTCATCTTTTGCTGGTTTGTTTACTTCCATCGCCTTAGGCTTACTGAAAGTAGTTGCCAACATGAAGAACGTAATCAGAAGGAACCCCAAGTCAACCATCGCAGTCAAATCCACACGGGTTGACTGCTTTTTGGATCGCGATTTACCGCCTTTCCCCCCTTTTTCGGGGATGTTCATTTCTGCCATGGCTGTTGCGCTTTTATGGACTTAGAATAGGGTTACCTTCGATTATTCCTTTGCCGTAGTAGCTTCACCAGAACCACGAGAAGAGGTAATCAAGTTGAATTTGTTGACTTTCTTTTGTTGAAGCTGTGCGATTACTTCATTCACGGCTTCATAGTCAGCATCTTTGTCTGCCTTGATGGCAATCCTCATAATCTCACTAGAAGGACGACCTTCACGAACACGAATTTCTTCATTAGATTGGCGAATCAACTGCACCAAATCCATAAACTCGCTTTGCTTGGGTGGAACAACTTCCAATGATATTCCAGGTTGTTTCATCCGGGCACGTGCGTCGTTGGACAAACTGAGCAACTGCGGCAACTGTGAGACCGGAACTCCAAAGGCATCAAGCAAACGGAATGCATTGACTTGATCTGCATTCAGTTTGAGGTTGTAACGCTCTTGAAGTTTGGTCAGCAGACTTAGGCGTGTGTTTTGATCGTCTACCCCAACATATACCTGCCCTTCCTTATTCACTTGAATGAGCAGAATATTTCTGTCTGGAACAGCTACTTGAGCTGTTGAGGCAGGGATGCTGATTTCAGCAACCTCACTGGGACGGAACTTCGTCGTCAAGATGAAGAACGTCAACAAGAGGAATGCTACGTCGCACATCGCCGTCATGTCAATTGCCGTGCTTTTCCGAGCAACTTTAATTTTGGCCATAATACTTCTTTTTAAAAATGCTCTAACTACCTAGATGCAGGCTTGCTACAAAGTGGTGTGTGGCAGAGCAATTTTTTTTAAAAAAAATTACTTGTGCTTAGCAGCAAAAGTTTGAGCAATGCTGAAGCCGGCCTCATCGATGGCATAAGTCATACCGTCGATACGGGTTGTAAAGAAGTTGTAGAAAATAATCGCAAAGGCTGAAGTACCGATACCCAAGGCAGTGTTGATCAAGGCTTCAGAGATACCTGAAGACAGTGCAACGGCGTCGGGAGCACCCGCAGTCGCCAAAGCGGAGAAGGCCTTGATCATACCGATTACCGTACCCAACAGACCCAACAGCGTTGCGATCGAGGAGATGGTTGCCAGGATTACCAGGTTTCTTTCCAACATTGGCAATTCCAATGAAGTAGCTTCTTCGATCTCTTTGGAGATAGCCAAAACTTTTTGGTCGCGGTCCAAAGCTTCAGTTGTAGTCGCCATTTCTTGGTATTTCCCCAAACCAGCTTTTACAACATTGGCTACAGAGCCTCTTTGTTTGTCGCATTCTTTGATTGCGTCCCCAACATTGTCATTAGAAAGGAAAGACTGAACCTTCCGTACAAAAGTAGGAATAGAGCCTTTACCACTAGCAGCAGTGATGGTGAAAATGCGCTCGATGAACACAGCAATTACCAATAGGAAATTGGCCATCAGAACGGGTACCAGTGTACCACCTTTGTACATCATCCCCAGGTAGTTACCTGGTTTTGGGTGACCAGCAGGGTCGCCGTTCTCAAAGTTTGCCTTGGCGCCCAAAACATAGTTGAACAATAAAATGGCCACGACCAACAGGATCGGAATAATAAAATAGGCGAAAACGCGGCTGAATTGTCCAGACTCAGCTTTTTTGGCTGCGCTAGCAGCTGGTTTTGTCGATTTACTCATGGCTAATCAGGATTTTAGAAAAAAATTATTTTTTAGTTAACAAATGTTTTACCAATAGGAAACGTGGGAAGGAAGTGTTCGCAGCCGTGAAGATAAACAAAAGATAATTCTTTGCAAGTATAAAATTTGCCGGAAAATATGGCTTTGCACAGCGTGTGACAATAATAAAGATGTTTAAACGTGGAAGATAACACAACAAGTGCTATAATTTGATGGGTAAAGTTTTGATAGTGTTGAAAATACAATAAGAAAAGGGCAAAATGCCCGCATTTTGCCCTTTTCACAGTAGATTTTATTATTTGTAAAAAATACAAGATTTTTTATTTGGTCAGCAAAGTTGCTCTCCTGCTTGTTCTTACCAGCCGTTTAAAACAACATTGGGAAAAATACCCAACACCAACAGAACCAAGGTACAGATGACTAATACGGTGGAATAACCGAGTACGTATGGTACGGT
>JAAFHQ010000820.1 GCA_013298445.1 Chitinophagales bacterium
CCGCTCCCCGGAAGGTGGAAGTGATGTATTGATGCTAAAACGGCGGATGTCCACTTTTTTTGGCCTTGGTCAAGGTACTCAACCTGTTATCATTAGTGGAATGGACCGTTTTGCTTTGCCTCCTCTTCCAATTGCTATACCCGAATTGGAGCAATTCAACTACAATACTGCAGTTTACGCCAAGGCCCGCCCTCGTTTGCAGCAGGTTTGGCAGGAGGCAATTGGAAATGGGTATGCAGTGCAGGAAAAGGTCAGGGTTCCGCATCAGCGTAACACCATTTTCAATGGAAAAAAGAGAATTGCCTTGGAGCAATCCAGGCGGGTTTACCGCAGAGACTTTAAACGATTTAATGTATTTGCAGGAATTTGGGTAATTGCAGCATTTGTTTTGGTTGCACTGGGGCAGTTTTTTGGGTGGGTTTGGGGTGTTTTGTTATTAGCCATCCCCTTTTGCATTTTGCTGTTGGCAGCATTGGATTTTTCCCAATTGCGGCGTTTGCGCTGGGTGCCTCAAATTACGCGGTATTTTAAAGGGGTGGAAACTTATCGGCCCCGCTTAGGGTTGCGGATGGGGCTGTATGCATTGCTGATTGGCGGGGCTGTCTGGCAATGGGGGCTGGTACCTGCCCTTGCGTTGGTAACATTTATATTGGCAGGTTGGTTGGTATATTTATCCTTGTTCAACAGTACTTTTATCCTGGGAGCCTGGTCGAACTTACGCCGAATCAAAGACCCTCAGCTATTTTGGAGCAGTGCTGCCCAAACCTTATTCGAAGCAATTAGCCAAAGTCATTTGTTTCAAGCCAATTCTGAAAACGAGGTACAGCTTGAAATTGATGCCAAGATGAGTGATGACCTGGTGGTGGTGCCTAAAAACCTGGACACCCATAGTGCTCAACTTTACCTTAATGCATTGCAGGAATTGCTCAATCCTATTGAGAACCCAAGGTATTTATTGGCTTTGAAATACACATTTGATCGACAGGCTCCATTGTTGTACTATTTCCCTGTGCCCACCTGTTTGGGCAAAAAGAAAAAGGATGCAGAGCAATTTTTGGACATTTGGACAGAAAAAATGGGGCCTACCAGGTTGGTCTTTACACGTACTGTAGAGGGACGACTGGAGTTGCTGAAGGCCAGGGGGCAAAGTTTGGGCTTGTCTCCCGAAGCATATGCAGCTCGGGAAAGCAGTTGGGAGTAAGGCACGATGTGGGAATACATTTATATTTTGACTCGGCTATTTTTTGATTTGGCAAGGCGTGAGGAAGGCGCATAGTGAACTACGCAACTGACGAGTAACGCAGCAAAATCAAATAAAGAGTTCAGTCAAAATGTAAATTTATTTCCACATCGTGCCTAACCCTCAATTCAACACCCACAAACCATCATCGTTAAAAGCCTCACCGCTTAAGTATTCGACATCAATGGCTGTAGGTAAAAAAGGATGTAGCGCCTCGGGGATTCCGATTGGTTTGAATTCGACCGGGAATTGACCGTGGCGAGGTTCAACAAGCCTCGACCCTGCGATGATGACTTGATGGCGCTCAACCAATTGATTCAATTGAGGTGGGCCTCCATCATGTCCTTCCAGGAGATTGAAAAAGATCGACCGGGAATTGACCGTGGCGAGGTTCAACAAGCCTCGACCCTGCGATGATGACTTGATGGCGCTCAACCAATTGATTCAATTGAGGTGGGCCTCCATCATGTCCTTCCAGGAGATTGAAAAAGAGATGACTCGGATCACTTGGCTTAAAATGGAGTACAATCGGGGAAGCCTGTTTGCTTTCCCGATTGTTGAAACAAGCCAAAACGATTGGATAATCCGGGAAATGAGTGCTGTAAAACTGTAACAACTCCGGCGCAATTGCTGGCCTTTTTTCAGCAGGAACTTGTGCCAAGGCCATTTCCAGTGCTTCGGGTGTCTTTTCATTGAGTAGCACTACGTGGTAAATGCCCATTTCTACTACATAAACCTGCTGCGGAACGATGTTTCTGGTAGATAAACTCCGACTCGTTTTGCTGGCCGCCATTTGCTTCAACAAATTTGGGCAATCCGCCGTATCCAATAAGTATTCGGGCAACAGAGGCTCGGCAGCAGGCAAGTGGAGCAACATACAATTCGCCCCCTCAGCCAAGTTCTGAGGCGCATTCTGGTACGCCATTACATGCCGATAGCCATACATTGGGTGGTCAATTTCCCAGGCTCCGACATAGGTGGAACTTAAAGCTGCTGCTGCTGAGGTGACACACATGGGGAAATATTTAGAGTGAAAAGTGAAAAGTGAAAAAATAAAGTGTACGGTGAAATCCAAATACTATCCTCACTTTTCACTTTTCACTATTCTTTCCGCTACCGCCGCCGCAATACTCGCCATTTCTTCTTGACTCACTTCCACCACAGCTTTGGTGAAAGTAATGTCTTGCAAAGTATTGAGGGGGATGAGATGTATATGAGCATGAGGTACTTCCAGCCCAATGACTGCAATCCCGATGCGTTTGCAGGGAACAGTGGCCTCTAAAGCTTTGGCTATCTTTTTAGCAAACAAATGTAAACCAATCAGGTAATCATCCTCCAAATCAAAAATGTAATCCACCTCTTTTTTGGGGATTACCAGGGCATGACCTTTGGCCATGGGGCGGATATCCAGGAAGGAGAAATAATCCTCGGTTTCTGCCAGTTTGTAGCAGGGAATTTCGCCATTGATGATGCGGGTAAAGATGGAAGCCATTGATAAAAGTTGAGAAGTTGAGGGACTGAGAAGTTGAGGGAATGCTAGGCTTTGGGTGCTAAACTCCTCAACTTCTCAACTCCTCAACATTAAATCGAAATATCCATGATTTTAAATTCCATGTCACCATTGGGCGTTCTTACCGTGGCGGTATCGCCAATGATTTTACCCAGAAGGCCTTGCCCCATGGGAGAACTAACCGATACTTTTTTGGCTTTGAGGTCGGCTTCCGATTCAGAAACCAATTGGTAAGTGATTTTCGCCTTGTTTTTGGTATTCATGATGGTTACCTTGGCCAAAACGGTCACTTTAGAGGTATCTACTTCACTGGAATCCAAAACCCGTGCAGTGACCATTTGTTTTTCCAGGTCGTTGATGCGCAGTTCCAGCAAGCCCTGGGCTTCTTTTGCAGCATCGTATTCGGCATTTTCAGAAAGGTCTCCTTTTTCGCGTGCTTCGGCAATTGCGCGTGCTGCTTCAGCACGACCTCTGTTTTTCAGGTCCTCCAATTCTGCCGTCAATTTGTCAAAACCTTCCTTGGTTAAATAGTTGATTGCCATAATACATTAATTTTCCAATGATTAAACTCCTTCCCCAGCCGGGCGTTTG
>JAAFHQ010000806.1 GCA_013298445.1 Chitinophagales bacterium
ATATTGGGTTTTGTTATTTCATTTAATTCTTTGAATTCAGTATTGTTGACGGCATGTTGGACGATTAGTGAGAATTCCTCCGTTTTTTCTTGAAGTTTTTTGGTAATGCGGGAATGTTCTTTTTCTAGTTCAAGTTGATAGCTGCCTGCTGGATTGGCAGTAAGCATAAGGATTTTTAATTTATCGCTTGACGGTGCATCAACAACTGGAGGGTGGACAATTGGGGGGGCTTGGACTTCTGCAGGACTCAGGTCCGTTTTCAACAGATTCATTAAACTGAAATTGATTTTAGTGGACTCCCTTCCGGCTTCTGAAAACGACAACATCCCCAACATTTCATTCCGCTTGAGGGTTTCTAAGCTGGATTTGATGATCGACGCGTCACTTTTTAATTGACTTTGGTTGTTGGTATGAGCCCAACGGATGATGGCATCGAGTGCCTTGTCGGAATGTCCTTTTCCAATTAAATTGTTGACTTCGTCAATTAGCGTTTGAGGAATCATTTCAGGTTCAGGATTTTGATGAGAAGTTGTAGTGTTGGATGTATGCTGAATGCTTCTTTTGATTTGTTCGACAACAATCGTCCAGGCTTCGTCTTTGTTGCTGTAATTGCTGATGGGTTTATCCCGATCTGGTACGGCGGCATAAGCTGCAAAAAGGGTATCCGCAAAGCCACTAGGGCGCAATAGAATGGGAATGAGTTGAACTTGTTTGTGTTTAACCTTTTCTAATATTTTGGTCATTTCGGCACCCCAAATAAAGTCTTCTGCCAATAAATCCGCACTGAACAGCAAAAGGATTATGTCGGCCCCATGCAACTCTTGTTCAATCTTGCTGTTACGCACTTCGCCAGGGATGATCATACTTTCATCCCAAATTTGAATCAGGTTTTGGCGCTCGTATAATTTAAGGTGTTTTTTGAGGGTATCGACGTGGGCAGCGTCTTCTTTGGCTGATCCGATGAATACTCGTTTGGGTGACGGCATGTGAGCAGGGTTTTGATTTTTTGTTGGTGTTCAAAGGTAGCTTTTTTTCGTATTTGACAAATAGGGGGAGAGGGGAAATGTGCATTTTAGCGGGCATGGAATTTGTCTAAAGCATAGGCCTTACTTTGAATTTCTTGTTGCTCGTAAATGCCTTCCAATAATACTTGCGTTGATACTTCTTCGGCAGACTGGTAACATCGAGCTGGAATATGAAAGCTTTTACTGCGTAATTTAAGCAAATCATCCAGTTTATACAATTCTGGGTTGTCACTCACCAGACATTCAGAACAACAGCAAGGCACTATTTCATCCACCTTCAAACTACGGAACCATTTTTTGTGCAAATCTTCCACTTCATCCCTGATTTTATGCAAGGCATACTTGCGTGCTTGAGCATCCCCGATGACCTCAATCAAAATCTGCCGGAGACCCGATTTGGATTCAGCATCATCTTCGCGTAGGCGTACCCGGCACTCACCTTCGCGGAGCTTCAGCCGAAAAACACCTCCTTTTTTCCAGACGATCTGTTTGTCAGTTTCGAGATGTCGATCCAAAAACTCACTCAATCGGACGATCAGTCGCGACATCAAACCTTTGGGCATGATGCTGTATTGATAACGGAATTGCAGGACATCTTTAGGAAACCAGGGATAATCTGGAGCCCCATCTGGCAACAATTGCGCTGCCACGTAGCGACCCGGGTTCGCCTCGTAACAAATGTCAAAATTATTTTTGGTCATCAATTGTAAAATGAGGTCAGATTCGTCTCGCGAGTAGCCTTTTTTAGACAACAATTGAATGAAGTCTGATTCAATAAAATGGCCAAAATTGTTTCTTATTTCTTCCTCCTTTAAAAAACTGTACACCCCATTTACTGCCCACTGAGGATTAAGAATAACCCAGATGCGCAAACCTTTATCATTTTGAAAATGCAATAAAGAGCCCAGCTGGTGCAAATAACCACTGAGCAGCCACTGGTCCTCTTCTTTGTTGATATTATATTTGGAACAAATTTCCGCAAAACGTTTGGTGGAAATATACTGCTCTTTTTGGGCCTCGAAACGTAAATCCTCGCGCACATTTTTCCACAAACGAGGCAACTGGGATTTGACAATAGGCAAGGTGACCAATTGTTCCTGAACGGTTTTTTGCAGGTTTTCGAAGCGGTAATCATTAATGGAAAAATCAACTTCTAAAAAATGGGCCTCAATGCTGTCCTCATAAAATTTCAAAATATCCTGGTATTGGGGTAAACCCGTTGTTTTGCTGCGTTTATTAAAAACCAACAAAATTTTGACTTTTTCTTTGGCATCTTCATTTTCCCTGCCCAACAAACTGATGATTTTGAACCAATAAGCCAGATTGGGCGACTCCTGGCGGGCGTCCATCATCAAAACGTACAATGCCCGGGGTGTCAAAAAAAATTGATGAGTCATGTATTGTAAGTCCTGCCCTCCAAAATCCCAAAGGTTGGCATGGAAGGTGTTATCCCCAATATGCACATGTCGAAAAGGCAGGCCTTCGTAGATGTTGATACCATGGGTTTCAGGGGTATGGCCCACCTGGTGGTTCTGGTCTTTGAGTTTTTCAAAAAGGGTGGTTTTTCCAGTACCGCCTTCACCAACAATGATGAGTTTGGCTTCGTAGAGTTCTACGGTTCCCGCTTGTTGTTCAATTTGCTCCCAATAGCGAAGAATGGCTTGGTTGCCATTTACAATAATCTCAAGAGGAGGATTGATTAAAGGGCAATTATTCACAAAAATTCCTTTGTCATAATTGTATTCTTTATTTTTTACGAAAATTCCTTTTCCGATGATGGATTTTAGCGGACTTAAATCACTGACCTGGGTATTGGAAACGGAAAGTTCGGTCAAGTTGTGCAAGTTTGCCAGGGGGCTTAAATCACTGATCTGGGTGTCGGGAACGGAAAGTTCGGTCAAGTTATGCAAGTTTGCCAAGGGGCTTAAATCGCTGATCTGGGTGTTAGAAACAGAAAGCTCAGTCAAATCATGCAAGTTTGCCAGAGGCTCTAAATCGCTAATCTGGGTATTAGAAACGGAAAGTTCGGTCAAGTTTTTCAAGTTTGCCAGTGGGGTTAAATCGCTGATCTGGGTGTTAGAAACGGAAAGTCCGGTCAAATTATACAAGTTTGCCAAGGGACTTAAATCGCTGATCTGGGTATTGGAAACAGAGAGTTTGGTCAAGCTTTTCAAGTTTGCCAAGGGGCTTAAATCGCCGATCTTGGTGTTGGAAACGGAAAGCCAAGTCAACTTTTTCAAGCTTGCAAGGGGGCTTAAATCGCTGATCTGAGTGTCGGGAGCGTAAAGTGTAATCAAGTTATGCAAGTTTGCCAAAGGGAGTAAATCTCGGATTTGGGTGTTAGGAACGTAAAGCGTAGTCAAGTTTTTCAAGTTTGCCAAG
>JAAFHQ010000800.1 GCA_013298445.1 Chitinophagales bacterium
ACCAAAAAGAAGGTCAAGGACATTGCTGGCGAGTTGATCAAACTCTACGCCCAGCGCAAGGCCACACCCGGTTTTGCTTTTGCCCCCGACAACTACATGCAGGTGGAGCTGGAATCCTCCTTCATCTACGAAGATACCCCCGACCAATTGCAGGCCACCATCGATACCAAGGCCGACATGACCAAGCCTTACCCGATGGATCGCCTGATCTGCGGCGATGTGGGTTTTGGTAAAACCGAGGTCGCCATCCGGGCAGCGTTTAAGGCGATTTTGGATGGCAAACAAGTCGCCGTACTGGTGCCTACCACCATTCTCGCGCTGCAACACGCCAAAACCTTCGGCGATCGCCTCAAAGAGTTTTCGGCTACGGTGGATTACGTCAACCGTTTTCGCACGGCGGCGGAGAAAAAACAAATTTTCCAGAAGCTCAAGGAGGGAAAAATTGACCTCATCATTGGCACTCACGCCCTGCTGAATCAGGAGGTGAAGTTTAAAGATTTGGGCCTGCTGATCATCGATGAGGAGCAGAAATTCGGAGTGGCTTCCAAGGAAAAACTGCGCAACTTCAAGGTCAATGTGGATACGCTGACCCTGACGGCTACACCAATTCCCCGCACCCTGCAATTTTCCCTAATGGCGGCCCGCGACCTTTCCATCATTCGCACCCCGCCACCCAACCGCCAGCCAATCCACACCGAGGTGCGGATTTTTAGCGAAGACATCATCAAGGAGGCGATTTATTACGAAGTAAACCGCGGCGGACAAGTGTTTTTTGTACACAATCGGGTCAAAAACCTGGCCGAGGTCGAAATGATGATTCGCCGCATGTGCCCGGATGTGGAAGTGGCGGCAGCACACGGCCAAATGGAGGCCGACAAACTCGAAAAAACCCTGGTCGACTTCATCGACAAACAATACGATGTGCTGGTTTGTACCAACATCATCGAAACTGGCCTGGACATCTCCAATGCCAACACCATAATCATCAACAACGCCCACCAATTCGGCATGAGCGACCTGCACCAGTTGCGCGGCCGGGTGGGACGGAGCAATAAAAAGGCCTATTGTTATCTCTTCAGTCCACCACTATCCACCCTCACCAGCGACGCCCGCAAACGGCTCAAAACCCTGGAGGAATTTTCGGACCTGGGTAGCGGCTTCCACATCGCCATGCGCGACCTCGACATCCGTGGGGCAGGCAACCTGCTGGGCGCGGAACAAAGTGGTTTCATCGTGGACATAGGCTACGAGACTTACCAAAAAATCCTGGAAGAGGCGATCATCGAACTCAAGGAAACGGACTTTAAGGACGTGTTTGCCGAAGAATTGGAAAAAACGCCCCGCCAGTACGTTCGCGACGTGACCATCGAAACCGACGTGGAAATGCTCATGCCTGAAAAATACGTGACCAGCATCCAGGAACGCCTCAACCTGTACACCGAACTGGACCGACTGGAAACCGAAGATCAAGTGGAAGCTTTTCAGAGCAACCTGCGCGACCGCTTTGGGCGCATGCCCGCTCAGGTGAAGGAGCTTTTTGAAGGCCTACGCTTGCGCTGGACTTGCAAACGCCTGGGTTTTGAACGGGTAATTCTCAAAAATGAAAAGTTGCGCTGTTATTTTGTAGAAAATCCGCAATCGCCGTTTTATGAAAGCCCAATGTTCCACAAGATTGTGGGTTTTGTAGGGGCCAAAGGCAAGGAACATGGGCTGAGTTTTAAGCAGTCGCACCAGCATTTTATTTTGGTAAAAGATGGGGTGGGCAGTTTGAAAGCGGCTCGGGCAGTGTTGGATGTGATTGGGAAAAATGTAGCCTAGTGATTAATTTACAATTATGCTCAAGCACAAAAAAATCATTATCATCGGGGGTACCACGGGCATTGGTTTATCCGCAGCACGGGCCTTTGTACGTGAAGGGGCGCAGGTTGTTTTGGTAGGCCGTAATCCCGAAAGCGCCCAGGCTGCTCAGCTGGAATTGGGGGAAGCGGCACGCGTTTACACTGGTGATGCAGCAACACCTGATACGGCCAAACACGCCATTGAATTGTGCCTGGACAGCTTCGGCGCTTTTGACGGTCTTTACCATGTAGCCGGAGGCAGTGGCCGCAAATTCGGCGATGGCCCCTTGCATGAATTGAGTCTGGATGGCTGGAACAAAACCTTCGAAATCAACCTTACGGGTCTGATGCTTTCCAATCAGGCGGCAGTGCGGCAGTTCAAAGCCTTGGGTAAAGGGGGAAGTATTTTGAACATGAGTTCGGTACTTGGCTTTTCACCGTCCCCCAAATTCTTCGTCACTCATGCTTACGCAGCAGCCAAATCTGCGGTGATTGGTTTCACCAAATCCATTGCCGCCTATTACGCTGCCGACAATATCCGCGTTAATCTGTTGGCACCTGCGCTGGTTGAAACACCCATGTCGGAACGCGCCAGTCAGGATGAAACCATCATGCAGTTCATCAAAACCAAACAACCACTCGATGGAGGCCGCAATGGTCGCCCGGAGGATTTGGATGGTGCGGCCGTTTATTTTATGTCTGATGCAGCCAGGTTCACCACCGGACAGACCTTGTATGTAGATGGAGGCTGGGAAGTGTCGGAAGGACAGTATTGAAAAATCAGAAAATATGTCATATACCCAAACCTACTTAGCAAAATGCCAAGGTTTGTTAGAGACAGTATCTCTCCAAGAAGATAAAATCCAGGAAACCGCCACCCTTTTTGCCCAAAGCATTCTCGCTGGGCGGATGGTACACGTCTTTGGTAGCGGCCACAGCCGGATTATGGTGGAGGAAATGTGGCCCCGCTACGGGTCTTTTCCCGGGTTTAACCCCATCGTTGAACTTTCGCTGACCTTTCACAACCTGGTGGTAGGCGCGAATGGACAACGGCAGGCGATGTTTCTGGAAAACGTGCCGGGTCTGGCTCAGCAAATTCTACGGAATTTTGACCTTTCAACCCAAGATTCAGCCATGATTATCTCTTCATCAGGTTGCAATGTGGTTCCCATCGAGATGGCCGAATTGTTCCAAAAACAAGGCATCAAAACCGTGGGCATCATCTCCAAACTGCACTCCGAAGCCAGTATCAGTAAACGCCAGGATGGGAAAAAGCTCCAGGATTTTTGTGACCTTGTACTCGACTCAGGTGCGCCGGTTGGGGATGCAATGGTAACCATTGAAAACCTGGACACTCCCGTGGCACCGGGGTCCACGGTGGGTTCTTGTATGCTCATCAATTGCATCAAAGCCGAACTGGCCAGTTTACTTACCTTGGCTGGACACCCGCCCAAAGTGCTGAGTGCTGGGGCAGTTGTGGGGGCAGAAAGAGCTACGGAATTGTTTCAATCCGCTTATGATGAACACGCCCACCGCATTGCCAGTTTGTACCGCCAGGTGGGCGTCCCCAGTTATGTATCGGAGCAGAA
>JAAFHQ010000801.1 GCA_013298445.1 Chitinophagales bacterium
AAACACCCTCATTTTGTCCATGCTGAAGTAGCCAAAGCTGTTGCCCAGACAGACTGCTCCTGAAAACTTCCCTGGAATTTCGGTAGTAAGAATGTCGCCCTTAATCGCGGTGATGTTTAGTTTTTCTGATTGGATTTTTGAGATCAACCCACTCATGAAGGTCTCGGAGATGTCAATGGCGGTGACGTTTAGGCCCTGGTTTGAAAATTCGATGGCATGCCGGCCAAAGCCGCAGGGAACGTCCAGGATGTGCTGCCCTTTTTCAAGGTTTAATTCACTCAATAAAAAATCGACCTCTTGTTTGGTAGCTTCAATTGGAATGGCATTCTCCCAAAGTTCACAATTGATCCCCTGAAAGAAATCTTCGTACCAATTGTCGTTTACTTGGTTGGTCATGATGGTAGGTTGTGGTGGTTTAAGGTGTTGGTATGAGTGCTAACGGGGCGAGGCTTTGGGAAGTTCCGGAGTAGTGTCAATTCTTATAGCGAAGCAGGGCTTTTTTGGACTTTTTATTTGTTGGGGTTAAAAGGATAACTCCACAACGCCCACTTGTACCAAAGAGGGCATTGGCTGTTTCTGCATCAACTACTTCCAGGTGTTTTATTTGGTCAGTGGTTAATTCCTTGGTCAAATTTTTCACGATCTTGGCATCCGTGTCATTGTTCGGCTGGATTAAATATCCATTGACCATTAACCTGGGTCTGCAAAGCCCTATTGGTTTATCTTTGTTGAGTATTATTCTGTCCCCAGTATTCCTAACAAAAACGTTTGTGTCAGCCAGAATCCTTGCCCGAAGCATGTTTAATTGGTCGGTTAATTCTTTCTCGCCCTTTAATTTATTGACCCAGGTAAGGTTTTCCTGTTCGGTCAAAATCAATTGTGCGTTTGCCTGTTCACAGGTTAGGAGTCCGATTAGGAGGATTAGTGTGGGTAGTTTCATTTGTTTAAAGATTTTTCCAGAATCTAATCTAAATCATTCTAATTTTTTCAAGCGCCAACATACATTCTAAAAAATGCTTTCTTGATTTTTCTAAACTCCAATATTTTTTGTTAGAAGCAAATGAATTCCATTTGTCCATTAATTTACTTGCTGAATCTTTATCGAGGTATTCTAATGCACAATATGCATCTGCTTGGTCAAAATATAAATCCTTTCTGTCCAGGTAGTAGTCAAGGTAAGTATTTAAATAGTCTTTAGCATTTTTTGTACCGAAAGTGGCTAACGCCAAGCAATAACCAGACCCCGCATAACAAACTTCACTTTTTAGTAATTGTTTACCAATGATGTCTTCTAACTCTTTGTAATCATTAATTGCTGCAAAGAAAGCGCCAGTAATTCGCGTCCTCCAGTCAAAGTCACTTAATAATTTTTTTACAGTGTCTATTTCTATTTCTTTTGCTGTATCAGCAAAAGCTTTTATGGAGGTGTCATCTAGATTTGAGATGCTGCTCATATAAAATGGAACAACCCATTTGTCTACAAATTCCTCCGAAAGCTCTTCTTCATTTCTTGGCACTTCGATCTGTTCAAATGGGTTTTTGTGCCTAACCGTTGCTCCTGAAACATGCAAAGCAATTTGTTCAGTTTCGTCATTTTTGGTGAAAAGTAATGTCCAAAGCTTTTTAAGGCTCATGATTGAAATGTTTTAGAAATTCAAGTCGACGTTTTTAGATTAACGTCACACCCTCAAACACCCCCGAAACCCCCTCGCCCCATAATAAGACTCCGCACCATTGTGGTACACAAAAACATGACCATAGCGAAAGTCGCAAAAGACGGCACCACCCAGTTTTCGGATATCCGGAGGGGTGAGAACCCAGCTCGACGTTTTGGTATCAAATTTTCCCAATTGCTGCAAGGCTCGGTATTGTTCTTCATTTAGCAACTCAATGCCCATGTCGGCGGCCATCTCAACCGCGCTATTGTCCGGTTTGTGTTCTTTGCGGGATTCCAGGGCTTCGTGGTCGTAACAAACACTGCGGCGGCCTTTAGGGCTTTCGGCGGAACAATCGTAAAAAAGGTATTCACCCGTTTGGGTATCCAGTCCAACTACGTCCGGCTCGCCGCCAGTTTCTTCCATTTCGTAGAGTGAGCGCAGTTTGGTTGGATTGGCTTTCAGTTTGGCTTGTATAACTGCCCAATCAAGGCCCTGGTGGCGGTTCGGATTTTTTTCAAAGCGTGCTTTTACTGTATTGAATAGGGTTTCGCGTTGTTCTGAAGACAATTGTTTGGCCATAGGATGGTGTTTTTGATTTGTTTCCGGCCCTTAAAGTTATTTAATCTTCAAGCATTTTTGCCACAATGGCTTCAACATGTATTTTGGTGGTATCCAGGATTTCAAGATCAACGAAGTCTTGCTGCTTGATGATCAATCGATAATATTCAATGGATGATTCTGGCCCAACGCCACCAATTAATCCCAATTTTTTCATGGATTTTCAGTTTTTGTATGGGGGACAAGATACTGGATATTAACGGCTTCTTTGCTGTATTATTTGAACCTGATATCAAATCTACCATCGCTTATAACAATGGAATCCGTAGTTGAGGTGACAAAAGACTCTTCGCTGATTCTTCGGAATAATTTGCCTGAGAACTCGCCGGACATTGTTTTTGACACAGAGTCAATTTTGGTAATGACAATCGTAAAAACCGGATTGCTTGCTGAAAGAAAATAGGTTTTATCCGGCTGCCGGATTTCGGAGAATGAATAAGCAACACCAATGGTGTCCTTCGTAAGTGTACTATAGGTTCCTGCGCCCCGAAAGTTGGTGCTCAGGCTCAATCCGATGTTTTCCTGAGTGTTCCAGACATTGTTTTTGTACAAAACCTTATCTGCCGTGATGGAAATGTCGCCGTCACTGGGATAGTACCTGCCGTTCAAGTTTTCCCGACAACCACCTGCGAATGGAAAACAAACCTTTCCATAATTGGTCCAAACAGCCGAATTTAAACGGAACCCAAAGGTGTGTTGCCCCGACTGGGTTTTTGCAGGAAGTGAGAGCGTGACGCCCGTATCATCTTTTTTGCATGAATTAATCAGTACTGCTAATGAGAAAAATAGGCATACATACTTTATCATGACTATGTTTTGCCCTATAGACGGATTTGTATCAAGATGCGTTGGATGCTGAGTTGCTCCAGATAGTTTTACTTTTTGGTCACCGCCGCTTTTAATTGTTCCTCAAAAGCCTGGATAGCGGCCAGGGCATTTTCATCATTTTGGTACTTACTTTTCAAGCCTGCAAAAATTTCCAGCCCTTGCGGATTCCCCAAGGTGGTAATCAAAAGCACCTGATGGAAAATATCGTCGCGGTTGTTTTCCTTCATCGCAAGGTTGAAGCGCTCCAATAGGATCGGGTAGGCTTGGTCGGTTATGCCCAAAGTCGCCAAGGTTTGGGCTGCCACAAAAGGATAATCCCAGC
>JAAFHQ010000802.1 GCA_013298445.1 Chitinophagales bacterium
TCTCCAGACTTGTACCAGCATTTTCGCGTCTCTGACGCATGCGCAACGCGAAAATATTGAGCAAACACACGTTAGGAGACGTGTTAATATTGGTACAAGTCTGGAGACTTGTACCAGCGCCAGCGCCTAAGATTAGACCTGATCGCCCCTATACCAACATATCGGGGCTGGTATCTATGGTCACCCTTACCCGACTGTTCAACCTGATCTTCATCCCAACCATTTTCGGTAATTCATACTCAAAAAAGAAGCTGAAGGCCTGTAATTTACCTTCGTAGAAATTTTTGTCCGCCTCAGCTGGATTTTGCGCGAGCCCTTTTTCTGCTGCAACAGCCTGTTTCAACCACATCCAGGCAATGATCATCGTGCTGAAATACTCCAGGTATAAAGTAGCGTCAGCCAGGAAAATTTCAGGGCTTTCGGTACTGGCCAATTGGAATAGATTCAGGGTGGTTTCCTGCAAACCTGCCCCGGTTTTCATCAGCTGTTCAGCGTAAGGCTTCAACCTTGGGCTGGGTAGTGCCGCTTCGATGACACTTTGCATTTCTTTGCTCAGCAACTGGAGCCCTTTTCCATTTTCCATGGTCAGTTTGCGGCCCAATAAGTCCATGCCGTGGATTGTGGTTGTACCCTCGTAGATGGCATTGACCCGAATATCACGATAATGCTGCTCCAATGGAAAATCGTCGGTGTAACCCGCACCGCCCAATACTTGCATGCCTTGACTCACCGATTGTACGCCCATCTCAGAAGGATAGGATTTGGCAATGGGCGTCAACAATTCCAGCAACAAATGGGCATTGCTCGCTTCTTCACCCTGTGCACGGTGGGCCAGGTCGCCGTATAAGCTGCACTGTAAAAGTAGCGCAATGCTCCCTTCGGTAATGGCCTTTTGAAACAGGAGCATCCGCCTTACATCGGCGTGCTCAATGATCAGCACTGGCGGCTGACTGATGTCCTTGTTAGAAGGATGCCGGCCCTGCGGGCGTTCATGGGCATATTTCAAGGAAGCGTAATAAGCTGCTGAAGCAGTGGCTGCAGCCACCATTCCAGTGCCAATGCGGGCTTCGTTCATCATCTGGAACATGTAGCGCAAACCCTGGTTGGGCTGGCCTACCAGGTAACCCCGGCAATCGTCTTGTTGCTCACCCAACATCAAATGTGCAGCAACGTAGCCTTTTTGGCCCATTTTGCCATAAATACCCGCGGTAGTCACATCGTTGAAGACCAATTGCCCGTTTTCTGGCCGGAATTTAGGCACCACAAACAAGGAGATGCCCTTGGTACCTGCTGGCGCTCCTTTGATTCGGGCCAAAAGCAGGTGCACCACATTGTCTACCGCATTGTGATCGCCACCAGAAATGTAGATTTTTTGGCCTTTGATTCGATAGTATTCACCATCGTTGACGGGTTCCGCACTTGAACTAAGGTCTGATAAGGAACTCCCCGCCTGAGGTTCTGTCATAGCCATTGTGCCTTGCCATTGGCCACCGTAGAGTTGGGGAATATAAGCTTCGTTCAAAGCCGCTGACCCAAAGGTGCGGATTAAATTTGCTGCTCCGGTAGTCAAAAAAGCGTTGCAAGCTATGTTGGCATTGGCTGCGTGGAAAATGAGGGTAGCAGCATTGAGAATGGTATAAGGCATTTGCTGGCCGCCTGCATCAAAATCTTCGTGTGCATTGATCCAGCCACCTTCGGCCATGGCCTGAATAGCAGGCTTCATACAGGGATGTACATGTACTATGCCGTCTTCGTAACGCGCTTTTTCCTTGTCCATCACACGGTAAAAAGGAAAAAGATATTGGTCGCCGATTTGTTTGGCGGCTTCAAGCGTCATGTCGATGGCATCGCGGTCGTACGCTTCAAAGTGTTCGATTTTTTGGAGTTGAGTGACGTTGAGAACCTCATAGAGCATGAAGCGGAGGTTGCGCGAGCTGATGTATTGTTCAAGCATGGTGCGATAATTTAAACCATAGCGAATTTTCGCTAACTCAGCGCAAGATATTGCACTTGAATTAAAATGCTTGAAAAATATTTTACTCAGTTAAAAAAATCTCAACACTATGTTTTTATCAAAAACTTACTTCACTAAGTTACAGATGCCCTCCGGCAACGCCAACTCTCCAAAATGTACCCGGATCCGCCCGTTTTTACTCATGGTGTAAAATTTCCCAAAGCCCAGTGAGTCTGCGCTTAGCCGAATACTTTGGAATTCCTGCAATTCGCGGCCGTACTGGATCTTGAAGTCGTAACGTTCACCAAGGCGCAAGGGCAAATTGGCCAATAGCGTGCCAGCACTGATGTCACCCAGTTTTTTATAAGGCATCTCCATGCCTGAATTGCAAGCACTTCGATAAAAAATAGGCAGGGCAGGGCGGATGGCGGGCTGGTAATTGCCTCCGCAAGATGCATTGATACTCAGGTCAACACTGGATAAAACGCTGGCATTGCTGGGGCGCACCCGCAACAAAGCTCCCTGGTTCAATACCTCACACACTGGGAAACTGCGGGTGCTGCTGCGCAACTGACAACCCTCCTCGTAATAAAAAATAAACTGGGCCTGGGTGCCATAAAAACCTCCCGGTGTGAACAACGGATTACGTGGATAAGCGACCTGTAAATTGTTGATGCCCTTGTTCAAACGCATAAACCGATACCCGCTGCTGCTGCCAATTTGGTAGTACAACCAACCTTCGGTCGCTTCATCGGCGTTAACCGAAATGGGAATATTGTTTTTTTCTTGAAAACTGTATTCCGAACAGATGGGCAAGGGCTGGATGACAAATACACTGACCTGGGGCTGGAACTTGACATTGCCAAAAACCGTACTGTCTTGTTGCAGAAAAAAATTCCGTGCTTGTTCTCGCACGTTGCGCACTAAGGCGTCCATGTCAAAACCTTGACCCGAACGGCAACTGGGAAAAACCTGCATGAAATTCAACTGAGCTTTGGTGGTATAGTGGTAACGAACCGGAGTAGTGCCCCGGTAATACACACCTTCCAGGGTATCGGGCATATCCCCTTGTACCTGGACAAAAACCTGACAGAGTTCCGAAATTTTTTCTTCCGGCCACAATTCCATAAAGCCCAAAGCCCAACGACCAGTAAATGCAGTTGGCATGCTGGCTTCCAGTTTGCCATTGCGGTTGCTGACCGTGGCGAAGGATTTGGCTTGCCAGATCCCTTCATCCGGATTTTGCCAAAAGGCGGGAATCAAATCGCCTGTTTTGATTTTGGCCTGGGTCAATGGATTGTACAAATCGGGACTGATCGGAATGCTCAATTGGGCGGGGAAACTCAAATGATCCGCCGACTCACTCCCTGATTTTACCTGGAAATCAATCAAACTGACCGGATTGAGGTTCAACTTACCGATACTGCCGTCGGATTTGCGGAATGGTGCCCGAATCAATGTA
>JAAFHQ010000803.1 GCA_013298445.1 Chitinophagales bacterium
GGTGCTGCCAATTGAGTTGAATGCCATTGCCCTTGGCGGTAAAAAAAAGTCCATCTACTTTATCCACCAATGGAAAGCGGACATCTCGCACGCTTTGAGGTTGAGAAATTGCATCGCCTTTCACAGCTTTTACCACATAATTGTACAAATGGCCTGGCAGCCCAGTAGTATCCGCAAAGGAAAGTAGTTGAGAAGGGTCGACTACCCCAAGAAGTTTATTGTTTCGCTCAATCTGGTAGTAATCCACCAAATTGGTCAGATGGTTAAAATTAAGGGAGACCTGATCCAGGTAGGGTACTGGCTGTGCAGTTAATGCCCTTATGGGAAGTATCGCTGGTGTTTCTACGAGTAGCACACTGGAAGATGCCGTATCCCGGCGGTAAACGGCAATAACCTGATACAAGAAAGAAATTCCGGGGGTTGCAGAGGTATCGATGTAGCGCAGTGGGGCACCACTTTTAACCGCACCAATGGGCAAGCGGCCCCGATAAATAACACAGCTGTCGTATTTTCCGGGTTTAAGTGCCCAGTTGAACTGTACCTGCTTGTTTATTTGATCTATCTGATAAGCCAGCTGATGAGGTTGAGCTACTTTTTCAGGTGTCGATTCAGCGGCAGCGCCCTGCACTTCAATGTCAAAAACATAAGTGAATTTGTCTTTGACCAGCTTGAACTTGATGGAATCCCGATACAATTGATCCGGTGTCTGAATCAAGAGAGTCAGCGTAGAACCGATTGAATCATTCAGGCTTTTAAACTGAAAAACCCCATTGGCATCTGCTTGTAGGTAACGCAAGCCGCCCGGTCCTTTCAAACGAACCAAGGCATTGTTGACTCCTTTGCCCGTTTTGGCATAACGAACACTTCCAGATGCTTCAACAATCGACTTCAACGCTCCTACAGTACGCGTCCAGTTTGATGGTTGACCGTTGCGCACCGCCCGAATGCTGTAGGTGTATACCTTCCCTTTAGCAAGCCCAGAATCCGTATAACTGCGTAAACTCCCATCTATTGTGTCGATCGGGACGTTATTCCGCTTCAATTCGAAAACGGGGAAAATATACTTTGGAAAATCCCAGGACAGTTGAATCTGCGTGGGGTATTCCTTGCTGGCCGTAAAATCTGTTGGAGCTGGAGGTAATGTTGTTTGAACCTCTCCTTTTGCAGTGCCAGAGTCAGTACTGGCAGATGACATAACCTCAATACCATTGCGAATATCATAAATCTTCAGGGAGTAGGTTGCTGTAATATCCCTGGATTGGCCATTCCGGTAGTCTGAATAATTGAGCTGGTTGGGCAATAGACGTTGGAGCAATGTGTCCTTGCGGTCCTTGCGGTGCAACAAATAACCCGCAAAAAATGGGGTTACAGTAGGAGCTTCCCAACTGAGTTCAACCACCCCCACCTGGTTTTTGCTAGCAGTAAGCTTTGGGGCCGTTAATCCAGGATATTTCAGTGCTGACCTGGACAATCCAGTCGATAAACGCAGGGTATCCAAACGCGTTGCAGCATAAGCTTTTATGGTGTATTTGTATTCGCTCAAGGGAATCCCAGTCACGTCTAAAAATTTTAATGCTCCGTTTTTGGGCACAAAACCCAAGGTATCTTGAGCGCCTCCGCTAACGGGCGTTCTAAAAACGGCCCAACCATCAAAATTGTAGTTGGAGTTTGTATTTTGGGTCCAGGTAAACGAACGAAAAGGCCCCTCTTCTGTGGCATTGAGGGTGACCGGATCAGGCAATGCTGGATAAGGTGTAGATGCGTTCAGTGTGTCAGACAAGTATAGGGTATCCAGGCTGTTCCAAAATGCCACAATCTTGTACATATGATTTCGTCCAGGCACACCACCCAGATCGGTGTAGGTTCTTGGGCTACGCGAAACCCTGGCAATTTCCTGGTTGTCACGCAATATCACAAACCCGGAGTAACCACTGGAAGCGGTGTAGGTCCACTGCAAATTGACTGTACCCAAGTTCGGGTCTGCGGTAGCAGTAAAAGGCTTGGGGGCCAGTAATTTGGGTACCAACAATTGTTGCGCCAAGGTATCCTCCCGTATGGTATCCCGCCACAAAGTATAAGCAAACAATTGGTATTGGGGCTTACTGCCCGGTTGGGCGAGGGTGTCCTGAAACTGGGTACGATTTTGAACAATGGTTAGAAGTTCCTTGTCTCGGTAAATTTTAAACAAAGTGGGCTTACGTCTGGGGTCAGGCTGATAGGCCCAGCTTAAGTTAAGTCCATTTTGACCCGCTACTGGAGCAACTAAAAATTGGCTGAGTGCAGGAAGTGGGTCAAGTTTTGGGGTATAACTTTTAGTTGTCCTGAACAACAACCCATGCTGCTGAGCTTTTTCCAGGTTTAAATTGATGTCAATACGGGAGGCGGGCGAAAAAAGGTGGTTTACTTTGCTCGCTTCCAGGGTAAAAACAGCCTGCTGGTCATAATACACAGCATCAAAAGCAAAATACCCCGTAGAATCGGTGAGCACCTCGCGGGAAGCGGCGGCGGCAATGCTGGATTTCAGGGTGATTTTTGTACCTGGCACGCCATAATCTCCGGAAGTCGTTAGTACCCGGCCACTGATGCGCCCATTGGGCACAACTTCTCCGGTATCTTTCACGGCAATCAAACTTACCCTATTTTTAATCAAGGTTAATTCATAAATGTGCTGTTTGCCCGGAATCGGCGCCAGGTCGACGAAGCGGGAAGTGCCAACCGGTAAATTGGCCAGAGTACTCCCATCGCGGGATAGAGTCAATGCATCAGCATATTTACCAAGCTCATTCCAGGATAAGCTGATTTGGTCTTGGGTGGTGGCAACTACGGCTTTGAAGTTGATAGGCACAGTACTCCCTGAATCGGCAACCGCAGCATACAGTTTTTTGAAGCGAAAGCTTTGCGCCCGCACCAGGTACTGATAAGCTTTGCCATTTTTTAGCGATTGTGGGGCATCAAAAGCAAAACGATCGTAAAAAACCAGGCTGTCTGCTGTAGCTGAAATAGAGCCAATGTTGAGGGTATCTTTTCCATTGACGCGATAAAACTGGTAGGCCTCGGGAAGTGCCGATTTTAGGGCTTGTTTAATGGCTAAACGTACCTGATGGGGGAACTCGTGGTCTCCTGCCCTGAGTGTATCTTTCTGGATATCCAAGGTGCTGCCCTGCGCTTCGAAGTTAAAATTGCTACACAAGGCTTCACCATCACCAAAAGAATACAATTCCAGTTTGTAATCTCTACTGTCGTTTCTATTTTGGCCGGGGCCAACATAATGAAAATAACTTCCACTCAATTGAGTATCGCTGATCGATGCCAGCTGGTGGGTGGTAATACGTCCTCCAATGGTGGTGGCTGTATACCTCCCGATTTTATCGAAAATGGTAGTGTTGCTTTTTTGGTCAAATACCCAGGCCGCAA
>JAAFHQ010000805.1 GCA_013298445.1 Chitinophagales bacterium
ACCATCATTGACATGGTAAACCTGGAAAGTTACCTCAACAATGCGGCATTCGTGCGTCCGGGGACCGTCCAAACGGTATCCAAAGAAAAAGCAGCAGAAATGATGCGCGACGAATTTGGGGAGAGCTTCCTCAAACTCGACTTGCCCAACCCCTTTCTCGACGTGGTCTTCTTTAACCTGAAAGCCGAATACCTCGATCCGCAAAAGCTGCGACAAATCCGTGAGAAAATCAAAGGCATGAACGCCATCAACGACGTGTACTACCAGGAAAGCCTGATCGATAACATTGCCAACAATCTCAAAAAAGCAGGCTATTTCGCCCTGGGCTTTGGGCTGTTTTTTATACTGGTGAGTGCAACGCTGATCCACAATACCATTCGTCTGGCCTTATATTCCAATCGTTTTTTGATCAAAAACATGGAATTGGTGGGCGCATCCTGGGGCTTCATCAGTCGGCCGTATTTGCTGCGGGCGATTTTGCACGGGATGTTGAGCAGTTTGATTGCCATTTTGGCTTTGACGGGACTGCTCTACTGGATCAACCACAATTTTCCGGAGGTGTACCTGTTTCAGGATGTAAGTTTGTTGTTGCTGGTGATCTTGGGGCTCGTGTTTTTGGGGGTATTGATTTATGCCTTGTCGACGTTTTATGTGGTGAATAAGTATTTGAAGATGCGGGTGGATGATTTGTATTGAGGAATAGCATAATTTCATTTGACTGAAACTTTGGCCTCCCAAAATATTTCTACAGCTTCAAATACTCTTTCAAGGCTGCACTAAACCCTGCTTTATTCTGTTTATCCTCCAAGTCTTCAAAAAGATCAGAATAAACTTCCACTTTTGATTTTTCCTGGTTCACAATTATGGCAAAAATCATCAGTTCAAATCCAGCCACAACAGGTTTATCTGTTTTCTCGTCATCCATCATTACTTCCCGTTTAACAGGGCATATAAATCTGTTCGAGTCAACTTCAATCAGTTCGCCAAAATAATAGGAGCCTATTTTTTGGTTCATCTGAATTTGTTTGATCTTATCAACTGCATCCTGATACGCGCTAAATTCGATTCCTCCATAGAAAAATTCAAGCGATTCTACCAAGTCAGAGGCATACTCCTGGTCGGTTCTTGCTTTTTTTAGATCTCGGGTTAGCCCTTTGTGCCTCCTTGAAGCTCTGATTCGGATTACAATTCCTACAATTAGGACAATAAGAATAAGTAAAAATTTAATTGACTTAGCTATAAGCATAATTTATGTTTTTTTAGTGTTTTAAAACGTTTACCCGACCGCCACCTCAAACTGCCCCCCCACATTCTCATAATCCCTGAAATCCACGGGCATCACGCCTGATACCCCTTGCTCCGCCATGTACACCCCATAAATCGTATCCACGGCTGCCATGGTCAGCTTGTTGTGGGTCACGATGATGAACTGCGAGTCCTTGGAGAACTTCTTGATGATGCGGTTGAATTTGGTGATGTTGCCATCGTCCAGGGGCGCGTCTACCTCGTCGAAGATACAGAAGGGCGCGGGTTTGAGCAGGTAGAGGGCGAAGAGCAGGGCGGTAGCCGTCAGGGTTTTTTCCCCACCCGACAATTGGCTGATCGTTTGCGGGCGTTTGCCTTTGGGCTTGGCTACAATTTCAATGCGGGAATCCAGCGGGTTGTCTGGATCGAGCAGGATCAAGTCGCAGTTGTCGTCTTCGGTGAAGAGGCTGCGGAACACGTCGATGAAGTACAGGCGGGCCTTTTCGAAAGCCTCCAGAAACTGCCGGGTGGCGGTTTCTTCTATTTCGAGGATGGTTTGTTCCAGCGATTTTTTGGCCGCCACGATGTCGTCCCGTTGTTGGGCGATGTTGTCGTAGCGCTCCTTGATTTCAGTATAAGCTTCGACGGCCATGGGGTTGATTTCCCCGTAGTTATCCAAGCGTTTTTTGAGTTTGTCTACTTCGTCTTGCAGCTCGGCTTCGGGGCGTTTGATCGAGGGCTCTTCGTTCAGAATGTCGTTGATGCCGATTTCAAACTCAATGCGCAGGCGCTGAGAGATGGAGCTGATTTCAAACTTGACGTCGTTGAATTTATCTTTCTGGTTGTTGATCAACACTTGCAAGTCCGTTTGCTGGCGGCTCAGTTTGCGCAGGCGGTCTTCCATTTCCACCATACCCGTACGGGCCTTGAAGTACACCTGTTCGGCCTCGGTGAGTGAGGATTCGTGGACGCCACGCTCGGCGTAGGCACTTTGCAGGTTGCTGGCCAGGCGCACCAATTCATCTGCTACCACGGTAGTATCCCGCTCGGCGGTCAGGATGCCTTGCTGGTTTTGTTGCAGGGCATTTTTGGTGTCCGTGATTTGTTTTTCGCGGAAAGTCAGTTCCTGTTGGAAGGTGTTGACCTTGTTTTGTTGGCGAATGAACTGGATGTTCTTGTCGTTAAAAGCCGCCGAAGCCTGGCTCAACTGGTCAGCCATTTGGCGGAAACTCCCGTCGGTTTGGGAGATTTTTTCCTTTACCGCGTCCAGTTCAGTATAACGCAAGGTCAATTGGGCATCGGTCTCCCCTACTGCCACCTGCAATTCTTTGATGCGTTGCTCGGTCAACTCCCGGCGGTTGCTCACTTCCTGGATCAGGGATTCAAAGTTGGACAAACTGGTGGCCAGGGATACTTTCTCCTGCGCCAGTTTGTTCAAGATGCTGCGCTGTTGCTGCATTTCCAGGTCGGGGCGTTTGGCTTTGAGGGCATCTACACGTTCCTTGAGGTTGAAAGACGTGGTTGACAGTCGGTTTTCTTCCTGTTCGGCCTTTTTGATGGCTTCCTCCAACACTTCGAGGTTTTTCTTCCGGCCAATTTTTTTGCCCTCAAACAAGCCAATTGAGCCCCCAGATACACTGAAGCGGCGCTTGATGATGCGGCCACTGCGGGAAAGCACTACCACATCCTGATCGGGCAAGGCGCCGCTGATGTCTTCTTTTTCGGTCAGCAATACATTCTCCAACAGGTAACCAACCAGATTCCGGTAAGCCGGGTCGGTTTGTACCAGTTCAATGGCCATTTTGGTTTCGGGCAAAAGGGTCATCGGCATTTGGTAGTCGCGGAATGCGTCCAAAACGAAGAAGTTGGCCTTGCCTTTTTGGGTTTTGCCCAACAGCTCGATGGCGAAATAGGCTTCCTCCAGGTTGTTGACAACGAAGTAATTGAGGTAAGGCTCCAGGTAGTTTTCGATGGCTACGCGGTATTCCTCACTCACGTAAATCAAGTCAGAAAGCAGGGGCGCGCCCTTGTCCCAATCCTTACTTTTAACCAGGTATTGAATCGATTCGGGGAAACCTTCGAGGTTTTCCACCATACTTTTGGTCAGTTTAAATTCGTTGCGCTTGGCGTCGAGGTCGCGGCGTACGCGGGCGATTTTTTGGG
>JAAFHQ010000804.1 GCA_013298445.1 Chitinophagales bacterium
ACTTCCCGCTTAGTTTTTCCCCGGGTTCCAGTTTTGCCAAGCCCATGCCGTTGTTAAAGGCGTCGGGAGCACAAGTCATCGGTTCAAGGGCAATACAATGGCGCAAAGGTGGAATAAATACTTGTAGGAAATTGTATTTGCCTGCGCCCGTCTCCTGCCAATAATGCAAGGTACCCTTTTCCCCCTTTACCAGCGTTTCAGCACGGCCCTCTTTTACGGGCAATTCAAAACAGTTGTCCAATACCGTTACACCAAGTGGCTGAGGTGTGCTAAAATCATCGTATTCATAAGTTTTTCCAGTTGGCAACATCCTTTCATCGTTGCCCACCAGCCGGCATTCCGGCATCTGTAAAAGATAGGCATCTGCCTTGGGGCCAAGCGCAAAATAAGGATGCCAGCCCAAACCCGCCGGAATGGCTTGTTCATCGTAGTTGCGCAGGGTAAGTTGTAGTTCAAAGCCTTTTTCGTCAGAGAGCACAAAAGCCATTTCTACACCAAAGCGAAAGGGGTAGCCACCATGAGTGCCATAATCGGTATACAAGCAAGTTATGGCCGCCGTCGTTTCATCCAATTCCAAAAAAGTCACTTTCATGGGTTTGTCCTGGCCAAAACCATGCAGTGCCGTGTTGGTGTGGGATTCGTTGGCAAAAAAATGGTAGTCCTGGCCGCCCCAGTGGTAAGTACCGTCTTTTAATCGATTGGGAAAAGGGTACAAAACTGTTGTTGATGACCTCTTGTGGGGTTTGATAAGTATCCAGAAGGGGAACTCCATGCAAACGTAGATCGAGGACAATGGCGCCGTATTCGGGCAAAATGGCTAGTTGGTGACCAGTTTTTTCACTGCGCAAAATGTGTTTGGTAAAGGCACCAAAAGCCTCGGTACTGTGCTTGTACATGGGTCCGATATTTGGTAGAGACGTAGGATCCTACGTCTCAAAATTAGGGCGGAGGGTTCCACGTCTCAAAATTAAGACCTAGGATCCTACGTCTCTACTGTTTTTCTTGAATAGGGTTTAAGCCTACATAATAAATCAAAGACCATTCACCACCAATTTTTGCCCAGCGGCGCAGCATGCCATATCCAGCCGCAGGGTCAATGATGTTTTCAATGATCAATTCATCACCCAAAGTTTGGAAATTTTGCTCAAATTTTGTCTTTTCAAAATCAATGGGGCGGTGCATGCGCCAATTTTCCGCCGTCCAACGAAAATTGCCCAATGTATCGCCATAAGCGACTACATTATCAGGCAAACCATCAAGGGGGAAATTGATGTGTTGAATCTGGAAAAGGGAATCCTGTAAAAATTTGTCGTAAAATTGGTTAAAATCGCTGTAGTCCGTTTTTTTTGGTCGGCAACCCAGTGCCAATACCAAGATCACCACGATGCCAAAAAGCAGATTGAATTTGCTGTTCATAAAGCCAATTGAGTTTTACAAATTTCGGCCAGTACTTCTTCTGAGGGGATAGGGGCAGTGGTTACATCAACGCAGCCTAAATTGCGCAAGGCCTGCTCCGTACTTTGCCCAATAGACACCAGCTTTTGCCCCTTTAACAAAGGATATTTGGCAAAATAGGCCTGCGCATTGAGCGGGCTGGTAAATACCAACACATCTGCGCATGGCAATTCAAAATCCGTACGTGGCGCATTAGTATAAACCACCAAATCCACAATGGTTACAAGTCCAATCAGTATTTTTTGGATGCTTTCTCGCGATTGAGCCGCGCGAGGAAACAAAACGCGTTGCCCAGCTGCAACGATGCCAAAGGCATCTCCCACACTTTGGGGTTCGCCGTTGCCCGCAAAATCAGCTACATAGCCCTGTTCTTTCAGGCTTTTGGCAGTGCCTTCCCCCAACACACCCCACTTCAATCCGGCAGGTATAGGTAAGCCAGCAGCTTTAAGTCCCTGGAAAAAAAATCTAACGGCATTGCGGCTGGAAAAAAAACACCAGTCCATTTCCGGCAGTTCTGTAAACGGTACTCCATCAAATGCCACCAACGATTCGCCGATGACTTCAACTTGATCCACAGGCAAAATGTGGAAGAAGGGACTGTCTGCTGTTAACTCGCGGGAGATGAAAATGAGCATAGCGTATTACTTCAAGCTATTAGTCTTGAGGCGAGTTGATGATCAAGCAATTGATGATTTTCTTTTTTGAGTGACGAGTTCCGAATACATGAGTAGTGAGTTTTGAAGTGAGCTACCGCGGGGACTTGGACAAAGGCTTGGTCTAAGCCGCTGCGGTAGCTCACTTCAAAACTCTAAACTCATGTATTCGGAACTCGTCACTCAAATAAAGCCAAGAAAAGCTCCATTTACTTGAGTCATAATTTTATCAATTACCTGACTGAACTTACCTCAAGTCAGTTATTTCTTCAACTCCTCCGCCACCTTTTCAGCCAGCATATAACTCGTGCTCGACGACATCCGTACTTTTTTGACGGGTCCGTTCCATGCGTCGGCTTTAGCCGCCCAAACGTGGAAATTGCCCGCCTTATCCTGTTCGCAGTAAATCCCAAGTGGCATTTGGCAACCACCTTCCATCAATTGCAGGATGCGGCGTTCAACATTGGTAACTGTACTTACTTCAGCATGGTGCAAGTGTTGCAACACCTTGCGCATGGCTTTGTCTTCGGTGCAGGTTTGATAGGCCAAAACCCCTTGAGCTGGTGCGGGAACAAATTCGCGGGGATCAAATTTGATGACTTCTACGCCTGAAAGATCCAATTCCAGACGGCTCAATCCGGCAGCAGCCAGCATGATCGCGTCAAATTCGCCTTGCATCAACTTGTCCACGCGAGTAGGCACGTTCCCACGAATGTCTTTAAGCTGGGCATCGGGGCGCAAATCCAAAATTTGGGCCTTGCGACGCGCTGAAGAGGTACCAACTACCGGGTTTTGTTTCAACTGAAACAATTCGCCAGCCTCGATGCTCTCCTTACGAACCAGCAGCCAATCGGCAGGGTCTTCACGGTAAGAAACAGCGGTGAGTACCAAGCCATCGGGAGAGCTGGTCGGCATGTCCTTCATGGAATGCACCGCCATGTCTACATCTCCCCGCAGGAGGGCGTCTTCAATTTCTTTGGTGAAAAAGCCCTTACCTTCAATTTTGTCGAAACTCAAATTGAGTGCCTGGGTATTGTCACCAGTGGTTTTGATGATCACCAGTTCGGAATCATAACCAACCTGGCGCAGTTTTTCTTGAGTGAATTCGGCTTGCCAGAGCGCCAATTTGCTGCCGCGGGTGCCTATACGTATGATACGGTCCAATGGAATATACTTTTTGCGAACAAAGATAGTAAACTTATGATTGTTTATGGGATGAACGGATAAACGATAAATTTCTATCTTTGCGGCCATGGAAATTACAGTAAAGGATTTAGCTCACGTACTGAACGGAACGATC
>JAAFHQ010000807.1 GCA_013298445.1 Chitinophagales bacterium
TTTCATTCTTTGTTGTTTTGATTAGACTTTATGTACACAGGCTAGCCTGGACATAAAATCTATTGAGCTTGAATAAACTAATGCAGTGGGGCAAAAAACGGATGTATTTTAACTACCCCTATGCCGCAAAAAACTGTTCTACTTTTTTGACTGCGTGGTGAAAAGATGCCTTGAGTGCCCCCACCGAAGTGTTGAGCAATTGGGACATTTCTTCGTAACCCATTTCCTCATAATACCGCAAGTTGAATACTTCCTTTTGGCGGTCCGGCAGGGTTTCCAGCGCTTGTTTCAACCGAATCTGAGCCTCATCCCCATCAAAAAAAGAGTCAGCCTGTAGACGATTGGCCAGGTTGATGTTGGCATCGTCAATTGAGGTCGAGCTCCTCCGCTTGCGCTGGTTGAGGAAGGTGATGGCCTCATTGGTCACAATGCGGTACAACCAGGTGTAGAGACCCGATTTTCCTTCAAACTGCCCAATGTTGCGAAACACCTTAACCAGGGCATTTTGTAAGACATCGTTGGCATCGTCGTGGTCGTTCAACAGGCGCCTCACTTGCCAATATAGCCGCTCTTGATGGGTTTCCATCAGTAGCCGAAACCCACGCTCCAGGGTTTTAGGGTTTCGCATGAGTCCCAGGATTTCGTCGTCACTGGTTTTGGCCTGCGGCATCAGATTTTGTTGGTTTGAAAGATTTGACTTGGATTTGTGGCTATGGTTTAAACGGAGGCTGAAATTTTATCCTTATTTTACACTCAAACAGCTTCATAAAGGTAAAAATTTGGAATGTATGATGCGGGTAGAACAGCAAAAACAATTCACCCTGGAATTTTTAAAGGCTTATCACCCTGCGGATGAGGTTGAGCGGGCCCATGTACAAGAGGTGGTGGCCTTCATTCAAAGCCAGGAAAACCCTTTTTATCCCCAACTCCCCGCTGGGCACATTACGGTTTCTGCCATCTTAATAGATCAAAAACAACAGAATATCCTTTTTCATTACCATCAAAAACTGGATCGTTGGTTGCAATTTGGAGGTCATGTAGAGCCAGATCAGGACTTCAACACCCTACAGGCAGCCATTAGGGAGCTGATGGAAGAAACGGGTTTGAGTGTAACTGCAATCAGCGTTTTTGGTGAAGGAGAGCCAATTGATGTAGATGTGCACCTGATTCCGGCACGGGCTGATTTTCCAGCGCACCCGCACCACGACCTGCGCTACTTGTTTAAATTGATTTTACCCGCTAAATTTGATGAAAAAACCTTTCGCTGGATTCCAATCGAAGAGCTGTTGGCTTGGGAGGATGCCTCGATTCAGCGCTTTGCCCAGAAGGTTTTTGAGCTGGTTCAAACAGCTTAAACCAAAAATCAAAACTAAGCAAAGGAACTTAATCCAGTTTTTGATCGTTTTTTAGTCATTACCTAGCTAGTGAATCATACTAAAATGAACACCCAAGTACAAACGCGGCTCAGCAAAAAACTATCGCTGTTGCTGCGGCACCAACCCGAACTCTATGGCCTGCACCTCGATGAACAAGGCTGGTGCAGCATTGCCGAATTATTGGATGCCTTTGCCAAAAAAGGCCAAGATCTTTCCATCGACGCCCTACTCGAAGTTGTCCAGGAAAACGATAAACAACGTTTTGCTTTTAGTCCTGATGGCTTGAAAATTAGGGCTAGTCAGGGCCATTCTATCGATGTTGAACTGGGCTACAGCCCGCAAGTGCCACCGGACATTCTTTACCACGGCACGGCCGACCGCTTTTTGCCTTCTATTCTCAATGTGGGCATCATCAAAGGGAAACGCCACCAGGTACACCTGTCCTTAGATGTTGAAACCGCTGAAAAAGTGGGCGAACGGCATGGACGGGTCGTTGTGCTTAAAGTATTTGCTGGCAAAATGCACGCCATCGGCCATACTTTTTATCAATCGGACAATGGGGTTTGGTTGGTGGATGAGGTGCCGGTGGGGTACTTTGAGGTGTTGGATTGAACCATTTTTCACCACCTAAGAAACCATAGGCACCTAAGAAACACCTTCGATAAAGTGTCTCTTAGGTGTCTATGGTTTCTTAGGTGGTGAAAAAATCACAACACCTTATGCAAAAATCCATTCACCACTGCGTACTCCGTCTTTCCATCCTTTTGCAATAAAATTGAACCACTGGAGCCCAGGTTGATCAGGCCGGAAGTTCCAGGGCTAGCCGGATTGCTTTTGGGGCGAATCAACAAAACGGGCAACTTGCTCAATTCCAAACTCTCCGGCCAAGTGCTCACCTGCACATCCGTAAAACCTTCGCGGAGCAAGGCCATGTGATCCAATTTTTGCGCCTCTTGCCAAGTAATGACCCCAGGTCGAATATTGCCTGGAACGGCCTGGTAACCCTCCAGTTCAATTTCATCATATCCAAAAGTGTTCTGCAAGTCCCCCATTTCGGAGATATTCGAGCGGTAGAAAAACTTGCGGCTGTTGTCGCAATTTACTTCTTCGCGGCGGAAAGCCAGGTCGACTTTGTAGCTTTTGTCGGTACGTGTGACTTGGATTTTGCGCACGATTAAGTCCTGCATGCCACTGGGTTGGTTTTCGGGAAGACCTTCGTAGGCGCTGTAATCCCAGTCCTTGTGCCGTCCATTAGCAATGGCTTCCAGTGCAGTCAAAAAAATGGAAAAATTGAGGCGGCGTAGCAGCTGGTTTTCGGGGTCGCCTTTCAAGCCTCCACTTTCGATCAGGATGGTGCGGGTGCCCCATTTTTGGATGTTGTCGCCAAAGGCGCGGGGTTCAAAGGCATCGTCATAACGACCAACCTGTTTGGGGATGTGGCGTTGCAACAATTGGTTCATTACCCCGATCAGGCGCATGGCGTCGCCGCGGGTTTCGTTGATCTGTTTTTCATAATTATAGGCCGGGGCCAATACCGAAATGGAGGCTGGATATGGGCCAACACCAGCACCAAGGTAGATGTTTTGATCGTGGAGGTTGAAGCCCCAATCAGCCTTGGTCTCGTCCCGCACCTTTTTAAGGATGCGACCTTCGGGCGTTTGTAAGCGCATCGCATCCCGATTGATGTCGATCCCCTGCATGTTGCGCCGAGTGAAGCGGTTGGCACCATCGGGGTTGAGCATGGGGATAAAATGTAGGGTCAACTTTGACAAGAGCAATTGCCGTACCGAATCCAGTTCGTCCTTTTTTTGTAGGAACTGAAACAAGTCCATCAATGCCATGGTCGCCGTGGATTCATCGCCGTGCATCTGCGACCACATCAGCACTTTGACTGGCCCGGTACCAATGCTGACGTGGTAGATGTTGCGGTCCTGGAAGGATTTTCCTGTCAGTTTTACCTTAAAAGGTTCTGGCAGCGCCTTGATCATCGGCTCAATGTCTTCCAGTTTGAAGCGACGGGTTTC
>JAAFHQ010000834.1 GCA_013298445.1 Chitinophagales bacterium
AAATCCTTCAAGTCCATGTTGATCACTACTTCGGCGCCGACATGTGGTGCAGCATTGCTCACAATCGAACGTTGGGGCACAAATCCATGTGCAGCTTCGTGCAATTCAACTTTGTACAAAACCTGCTCCAATATCCAATGCTGAGCAGCTTTCAAGCGAGGGGCTGGTGCGGAAATTTCGCGGAAGCCACCCGTTTTTTTGCTGATTTGAAAGCGGCGGTAATGCGTGGTACGCGCCACCCGGCGGTCGTAGGCAAGAAAGCGCAACTCGTTGAGGGGCACTTTCATTGCCTCTGCAAAACCGGCTACTCCGTCAAAAACGGGTAAACCGAACGTTTCCAGTTGCAGCACATTGCTCTCTTTGTTTTGCAAACCCGCCGAAACGGCTGGTCCCAGCCATTCGATGTCTTTTTGTTGGGCTTCGGCCCAGGCGGTGGCTTTTTCAGCCTGGAGTTTTTGGCGTTTTTCTTTGGTGGCGCTGCGGCGTTGTTTGGCCTCGGCCATACGCTTTTGGCGCATTTCGCGCAGCATTTTCTTTTTGTTGCGGTAGATCGTTTGTTTTTCCAGGGCTTGCCGCAGCTCGGTTTCCAAGTCCTTGCGTTGCTCGCGCAGTGACTCGCTAACTTGGGGCACTCCTTTGGAGGTATCCCAAAAACCCAGGCGTTTCATCTCATTGAGGACGAATTCGTCTTTTCCGCCGAGGGATTTGATTTGTTCCCAAATTTCTTCGCGAGTCATAAGGATAGGTTGAGAAGGTTGAGCAAGTTGAGGAGGTTTAGTGCTGCCGCAAACGACATCAATTAAAAAAAATAGCGGCGACGTCGATCTTCGAACAAACCCAGTGGCAAGCGAATCAACTCCCGCAGCCCGAGCTACCCGGGTATAGTATGTGGGGGTTGCGTCTTCGACGCTTCACCGGGCACACGCATACTATACCCGGGTAGCTCGAAGGCTGCAACATGAAGATTCGATTTGCCGACGAATGATTAGTTTGGTGTCACGGATGCCGAAACAACATCCAGATGGCAAGATTTTAATCAGACGCCGCCGCAAATAAAGTTGAATAACTAAAAAATAAGGTTTCAGAGCTGTGTCACTCTTCGAACAGACCTGGTTGTAAGCGAATCAACTCCCGCAGCCCAGCTATTAAATTTACCTATGCGGGTTGCAGGCTCTTCGAGGCTAACCTGTGCAACCCGCATAGGTAAATTTAATAGCTGAAGGCTGCAACATGAAGATTCGATTTACAGGTGAATGTGTAGTCTTGATGGCAAGGGCGCCGAAACAGCGACCAATGGCAAGATTTTGAACAAGCCCTGAAACCTTCATAGGTAAATTTAATAGCTGAAGGCTGCAACATGAAGATTCGATTTACAGGTGAATGTGTAGTCTTGATGGCAAGGGCGCCGAAACAGCGACCAATGGCAAGATTTTGAACAAGCCCTGAAACCTTAGTTTATTCACGACCCTACTTGACATTTTGCTCGGAGGACATCAATTGCCCCTGGCTTCAGCCTGGGGTAATGGGAACACCTAAGATTTGGGCTTTAGCCCTAGCTTAAAGATTAAGGCTAGGGCTAAAGCCCGATCAAGGGGGCAATCTCGATCCACGAGCTAAAGCACGTGGCAATTCATGTCCTCCAAGCAAAATGTCTAGTAGAAGGCTATTCACTCACTTTTGAGCGAACTTGGTTACTCGCCATTCTCGTGGCCAGCATATGGGCGCAAGGCCCTTGACGCAATTGATTTTGCTGATAAAAATTACAATCACAAATCGCCCGCACCAGGCGCTGATCCCCATCGATGTGCAATTCAGGACGATGAGTGCGGTTTTTATCCTTTACACTGGCAGTGATGAATTGGCCTTTGCCAGCAGCTTGTACATTCAATTCACTGACCTGACCAGCCTCCATGATGACACTGGCTTCAGCTTCACGCGGACTGGCAAAACGCAAGGCTTCGGGCGAAAGGGGATCACGACTGAGTTCGCGTACCCGCCAAACCTGATGGGTTAAATCGTAGATGACCCGACCAGCTTGGACGTAGGCACTGAGTGCTCCGGCCACAGTTTCTCGTTCCAATTCAAGCCGTTGAGCCAGGCTGCCCGTACTCTCTAGCCAATTTTCCCGCAGGGCTTCAAAAACCAACTGTTTGGTGGCTAAATCCACCTCGCTGCGGGGTGCCAGGAGATCAAAATTTCCGGCTCTTGACCAATCGTTGGCAGTCCAACCGGACAGGCCCAGGGTGAAAGTCATGTCCCCCAATTTCGCCTCAAAAAAAAAAGGCATCCCAGAACCCAATAAGGTCACCGTAAAATTGTGCGCTACGGGGATCAAACGTTCCAACATCAGGAGGCGTCGACGGCCCCAAAGGCGAATTTCCTGGCTTTGTTTGCCCTGAAAGATGCTGCGGGGGCAAAGCAACTCATGGTTCCATGGTTCAAAAACGAGGCGGATGGGTTCGCCCGGTTTTAAAATCCAGCGCAGTGAACGTGGCCCTTCCGTTTCTTTGTGCCGCCGCAGTTGCAGGCAGATGTTGTACACATCCATGGGGTGCAACTGAAAGCGTTGCGCGGGCATGGTCATGGCCGAACTGACTTGTAAAAAGCCCCGTACCCAGGTATCGGGCAGGTCAATTTTGACTTCTTTCCAGGCCTCTTCATCGCTGGTTTGCACTTCAAATCCGCTGGGGTCAACTTTCAGTTCGGTGTCTTTGTAGTCCCGAATTTTTTGAAACTCGTTGTACAACTTGGTTGAATAATCCACATTGGTGGTGCCACAGCAAAAATTGTCGATTTGTTTAAATACCTCGTAGCTACAAGCCAGTTTGCCGTAGGCACTTTCGTCTTTGCTGAAACATTCAAAAAAGACCTGATCGGGGTGCACCGTGATCACGGGGTCCAGCACGTACCAGGCATCTTTGTTGCTTTCGTAGAGGTAGTTGTAGTATTTCCGGCGCGCATCCCAATAGTCGTTCATCAGCAGGTTTTCCTCCTTGCGAATGAGTTCGATGTCGGTACGCAGTTGTTTGATTTTGGCTTCCAGCGCTTCCTTGTTCCCAATCAATGAGGCAATGTGCTCCCCCAGTAGCAATTCTTCCTGGGTTTGCAACCATTCCAGATAGGCCGATTTGTCTTTGGGTTTGAAGCGCAAATCCGACACTACCACCGCATTGAGTGCCGAAATGGCTTCACGGAAGGGGATTTTTTGCGACAGCTTCCCCAAAAAATAGGTAGGCTGACGTAGGGTGTCCGGGGCAAATTGCATAGCCGTTCCCGCCGAACCATGACTGACTGCGGA
>JAAFHQ010000081.1 GCA_013298445.1 Chitinophagales bacterium
GCCCTTGTATAAGGCGCACCATCCATTTCCATGGAACATGGAAATGACAAATATACGGTAGGGGCAACCACATAGGGTTGCCCCTACGTTATTCTTTCAAAAAACTCACCGTAGCATTTTCGTATTTCGCCAATTGCTGCTTTAAGCCGACGATACTTTTTACCGGGCCGTCATCCGCAGCCAGGTTGATCAACCATTTGGGAATGTTGCCTGCCGGGTCAGATTTGAGTTGGTATTCGAGGCGGATCATGCCATTCGCCAGGGGAGTGTATGTCCATTTGGTTTCCAGCGTTTTGATGCGTACAATCCCGTCCTTCTCAGGAACCATTTGAAATGCCGACTTGCTGGTTGAAATTACTTGTTTGGTATGGGGGTCTTGTCGCATCACATAATGTACAATCATATCCCGGTCAGAAAAAGGTAAGGGGAAATCCGTACGCATGTACAAATAACCTTCGGTTTGACTGACTTCTTTGACCAGGTAAGACTCCTTGAGGCGATAGGCCCAGTTTTTGAGATTGGGGATATCGGTGGCTAAGGCAACAACTGCTTTCAAACTGGCCTTTACTTCAGTACGCAGTTTTAGTTCCAAAATTCCAGTGGTGCTGTCTTTGCGGGTATAGACTTGTACCCCATTGTGGTCGTGGCGAAACTTCCAGGGGTTGTTTTGGGCATTTAAGCAGTTGAAGGTCAGGCTGGTGGTCAACCAGAGTAACATGGTCAGGCATTTCATTGTGGGCAATTTTAACAGTCGTTCGCCTGAGTAAACGATTTAATTAAAGGGATTGTTTTGTGGGGGGCAACGTAGGGGCAACCCTCGCGGTTGCCCCTGTATATGATTCGATGATCGGGCAACCGCAAGGGTTGCCCCTACGGCTATTTCACATTGCCCATCCATTTTTTCAAAATCGGGCTAAACAATAAGAATAAGCCCCCTGTAACCACTCCAAAAATGACCACCGACATAAACAATGATGGCATTTGGCTCGGATTATTAACGTCTACTCCGCCAGCAAACAAGCCGGCAACCAGGTTGCCCAGGGCTGTTCCTACAAACCAGATGCCCATCAATTGCCCAGTGTAACGTTTCGGCGACAACTTAGTCGTAGCGCTCAAACCTACCGGACTCAAGGTCAATTCTCCAATGGAATGCAAAAAGTAAGTAAACCAGAGCCAACCCATTCCTGCTTTGGTACCTGCTGCTGCGATCTGTGCGGCATAGTACATCACCACAAAACCAAGCCCCATCAAAATCAAGCCAATACCAAACTTGATCGGGGTATTGGGATTGAGGTTGCGGGCTGCCAATTTCACCCAGATCCAACCTACAATAGGCGCAAACAGAATAATGACCAGCGCATTGACACTTTGCAACATGCCCGCCGGCATTTCCCAACCGCCAATCATTCGGTCTGTAAAATCCCGAGCAAAAAGGTTGAGGGAAGAGCCCGCCTGTTCAAAACCAGCCCAGAACAAAACCGACCCAACAAATAAAAAGAAGATAACCAGCACTCGTTTTTTTTCCACGGCATTCAGACCACCTGCCACAATGATGTACAGTAGGTAAAAGAAGGTAACCACAGCAATGATGATCCCGACACCCTGGGCTATGCCTACAAAAGTGCTCAAGTCAATGACTTGGAAGTAGTTCAACAGGAACAACAGGAGGGCCAGTAAGGCGGTAAAAACCAATGCCAACACGCGACTACTTTTGCCTGCAATTGCACCAGCTTCGGCTTCTTCCCGCAGTTTGGTTTTGATTCCCAAATCGTGCAAATTCCCTTGGGTGAGTTTGTATTGGAGCAAGCCAAAAAACATCCCGATCGCCGCTACACCAAAGCCCATGTGCCAGTTGTAATCGGCCAGCAAGGGTACGATGATTTGCCCCAGGAAGGAACCCAGGTTGATGCCCATATAAAACACAGAAAATCCCTGATCTCTTTTCACACCTCCTTCCGGGTACAAATCGCCAACCATGGTACTGATGTTGGGCTTCAACATGCCCGTCCCCATGGCGACAAAGGCCAAACCGATCACAAAAATGGGCACATTGCCCGGAATGGCTAAAATGAGGTGGCCAATCATGATGAATATCCCTCCGTACCAAACCGCCTTGCGTTGGCCTAAAATGTTATCCGCCAACCAGCCACCCGGCAGCGACAACAAATACACCGATGCAGTGTATAAACCGTAGATGGCTCCTGCACTTTGGGGGTCAATACCCAATCCTTTCTCCGCTACAGTCGCGGTCATAAACAAAATCAAGATCGCCCGCATCCCGTAATAGGAAAAGCGCTCCCACATTTCGGTAAAAAATAGCGTGGACAAGCCCGCAGGGTGCCCAAAAAATCCCTTGTTCATACTTAAGCCGTCGTTTCGTCAGTAAATTTTTTGCATAATTAAGCAGCACCAGAGGGTGTACTCGCTGCTCAAGATAGGGATATTCGGAAATTTTGGAGAAGAAATGCAGTAAACCGGGTGGATTTGTCGGATTTCGAGTACAAAACCCAGATAGCATTGAATGAATAAATTTAGATCCGGTTCTAAATTCCCTTTCCGTCCACACCAAGACATTTTTACCAAAAGCCCGCACTGCCCACTAGCATTTCCGCGATAAAACCCTCAATTTCGCCTTTAACTATGACGCAAAAAATTACTTCCCGATTTTTTTAGAGGCTTTTGAATAGGAAGCTCACTTGAAATGAAGCGTTCTACTTCCTATTCAAAACCCAAAATCGGGAAGCTAATTTTTCTGCGTTGTTAAACAATTCCAAACCATGCGCAGCCTCATTCTCTCTTTTTTCCTTGCCTTTTCGCTTTTTACTTGTCAAGAAATTCCCCCAGTGATTACGCCCCTGGAGCCAGGTGGCCCCAATGTGAACGTCAAACGACGGGTGCTGATCGAAGAATTTACGGGCGTGCGCTGCGTCAATTGCCCGGCGGGCACCGTGGAGGTGCTCAATTTGCGGGAATTGTATAAAGACCAGGTGATTTCTGTGGGGGTACATGCGGGTTCATTTGCACCGCCCTATCCCGATAGCAAGTACGACTTCCGTACCGCTGAGGGCGATGGCATCATCAACCTCCTGGGCAAACCACTGGGTTACCCTTCCGCAGTGGTGAACCGCAAATTGTACGATGGAGAATTTGACTTACAATTGGGGCGCTCGCAATGGGCTGGATATATTGCCCAGGAACTGGCTGCTGCGCCCATAGTAGATCTGAAGTTGAGCAAAACCTACAATGCAACGACCCGAGTCCTACGAGTCACCATCGATACCGAGGTGCTCCAAACCCTGCCCCAGGACGATATCCGCCTCAGCGTGATGCTCGCCGAAGACCAGATCGTGGATGTGCAACTCACCCCTGATGGTAAAAAAAGTGATTACAGCCACCGCCACAACTTGCGCGATATGCTCACTGCTTTTGACGGCGACACGATTGGTGGAGAATTAAAGAGCAGCAAAAAAAGCTCCCGCAGCTATACCTTTACCTTGCCCGCAAGCTGGGTGGACAGCCAGTGCAGCATCATCGCTTTTGCTCATTTGGGCGGTGGGAAGTTGGATGTGTTGCAGGTGATTGAGGGGAAAATCCTTTGATAATGACGAATGGTTCGAATGACGAATGACGAATTTGGTACACTGAGTCTAAGGTTCAGAGGCAGCGCGCCAAATTCGTCATTCGTCATTCGAAATATTCGTCATTCCTAAGCGGGCATATTCATCAATTTCTTCCTATCCCGAATCGTAATCATCCCATCGGTGATATCGATGTAGCCATCCTGTTTGAATTCGGTGAGCATACGGATTACACTTTCTTTGGCGGTGCCCACGATACGGGCCAGGTCATCGCGCAAGACGTTGATTTCGTCGCGGCCTTCTTTTTCAGCGAGTAACAATACAGCGTCGGCTACCCGTTTGCGCACGGAGTTGTAGGCCAATTGCAAGAGTTGTTCCTCTTTTTCGGCGATGTTGTTGGCCAACATTTTGATCAATTGGGAAGAAACATCGCGGTTGGCGTGGAGCAAGGCGGTGAAGTCTTCTTTGGGAATGATGCTCACTTCGGCGTCTTCCAGCGCTGCTGCTGAGTCATCGTAAGTGCTGTCTTTGATCAGGTTGACGTACCCAATGAAATCGCCCTCAGTGAAAATATCAATGATGTATTCCTTGCCACTTTCGTTGGTTTTAAATACTTTGACCTTGCCACTTTTGACAAAATAGAGGTAGCGTGGATAATCCCCTTCCTCATAAACCAGATCCCGCTTTTTGTAATGCTTGATCTTGCGGTTATCCGATAGTTTTTTGAGTTCTTCGTAACCTTTAGCTGCATTGATGAAAGCAGTAATGCCTTGCTCAGTGCGATCGAACTGTTTGCGCAGGTGTTCACTTTTTTTCAGACGGGTTTCGATTACGGCCAGCAATTCATCCTTAAAAAATGGCTTGGTAATGTAGTCGTCCGCGCCCAGGTTCATACCCCGACGGAAATCAACCCTTTCCGTTTTGGCCGTCAAAAACACAAAAGGAATTGCGGCAGTTTCGGGGCGTTTGCCCAGAATATTGAGTACACCAAAGCCATCCAGCTTGGGCATCATTACATCACAAAGAATCAGGTCTGGTTTGACCCTTTGGGCTGCATCTACACCCACAGTGCCGTCTTCGGCCAGATGCACCTCATACCCGGAGAGCTCCAGGATTTCCTCCAGGTTTTCGCGTACTTCCTGGTTGTCTTCAATGACCAGAATTTTTTGCTTATTCATCGTTGTGGTGTTTTATGAAGGTAAGGGAATGTGAACGTGGAAGGTGGTGCCTTCGCCCAAGGTACTTTCAAAATGGATACGTCCGCTCATCAATTCCACATAACGTTTGACAATATTTAACCCCAAGCCTGTCCCCGGAATGTTTTCGGCGTTGTGGGCCCGAAAAAAACGGGTGAACAAATGTTGCTGTTCTTCCTCTGGAATACCAATGCCATGATCCTGAATGCTGACGTTCAATTCATTGTTTTCAATCGACACATAACAATCGATGGTTTTGCCCGGATCTGAATACTTAATGGCGTTGGAAAAGAGGTTGATGAATACATTTTTCAACATCTTTTTGTCCAGGGTTATCAAAGTATCCGCGCTCAATCCATGATGTTGGAGGTTTTGTCCGGGTTTCAGGATGGCTTGAACATCGTCCATCACCTCATCGCAAAACTCTTTCAGGTTGAATTCGACAGGAGTAATGGTAATTTTCCCCTCTTCGAGTTTGCTCAAAGACAAAAAATCATTCAGTATACTGATCAGGTTGTTGACCGCAGATTTGATACGGGTGGTATGCCGGAGTCTTTTGTCTTGTTGCTCTTCAGTGGTATACATCTCCAGCAAATCTGCTGAAGAAAGAATGGTACTTAATGGGGTACGAAACTCGTGGGAAGCCATTGATACGAACCTTGATTTAAGGGTGTTTAATTCCCGTTCTTTTTCAATGGCTTTGCGCAGTTCCTGCTCGTTTTTACGCAAAGTGGTTTCAGCTACTTTGCGTTCCTGAATTTCAAATTCCAGTTGGTTGTTGGTATTTAGCAATTTATTGATGGTGGTGGCCAGTTCTTCGGTCCGCCGATGCACTTCCTCTTCCAGGTGTTGATTGAGTTCTTTGATGCGTGCTTCGGCCGCTTTTTCAGCGCTTAAATCGTGCAAAATGCCCGTAAACACCATCCTTTCTGGCAGTTGAACTTCACTGATGCTGAGCCGGAGAGGAAAAGTGCTATGGTCTTTTCGCAGGCCCATCACTTCCCGGCCAATGCCGATGATTTTCCGCACCCCGGTTTGGACATAATTTTGGATATAAGTATCGTGGGCATCCCGGTGCGGGTTGGGCATGAGCATACGTATGTTCTGACCCACCAGTTCTTCTTCTGAATAAGCGAATAAACGTGCCGCGGCCTCATTTACCAATTCAATGATCCCGCTCTCGTCGATGATGATGATGCCATCGGTAGCTGTTTTGATGATGGCCTTCAAACGTAAGGCTGCTTCAGAATCGTGTTGATGTGCAATTATCCAGTCCAAACCAATGATAATTTTGTGCCGTGAAGGTAAGATAAGTATTCTTTCGGTAATGACTTAATATGTCACTTAATCTGATGACAAAAGTCATTCCCTGAAAAAGCTAGAAGTCTGATCTTGCAAGGGTAGAGTAATAGTGCTATGGTAAGAACAATATTTGAACGAAACGCGATGGAGAAATCAAGCAAGGCCCAAATCAAGCTGTTAGGGATAGGCTCGGCTAAAGACCGCGCTTTAAAGGCCAATCTCTTGGCAGCGTTGGGGGCTTTGGACTTGGAGGTAGAACTACTTGAAATTAGTAACGTGAATGAGATTCTCAGTTATGGCATTTCAGGCATTCCTGCACTTTTATTGGACGATAAAATTATCTTCCAAAAAATAGTCCCTTCTGTAGAGGAGCTGTGTACCGTCTTGAATGAATTGCTGCACTACCGGGAAAGCCCTAAAGGCGTGTAATCACTAGCCTTTTTCAATCCATCTCATTTGATAAATATCACCACCGGGGTTTGACACTGCTCAGTGCAAGCCTCGAAAAGGCTGTGTAATTTTGATTTGTGACGAATGAGAATCTAGAGGAACACTTAAAAATTTTAAGCAGGGTTCCTTATCTGTTTCACCCAATCCACACGTATTATGAATCCGAATCGAACCATCAAAGAAGTAATGACCTCCAAATTGGTTACCGTTGGCCCCATGGCCAGCTCATATCAGATCAAAGCGATATTTGACCAAAACGAGTTCCATCACCTACCCGTAGTAGAAACAAATGACAAATTGCTTGGAATCATCAGCAAGCAGGATTTTTATAAAGTGGCCTATGTCCTTTCTTTACAAACGACCGGCCGCACCTGGTCCGAAAAAGAATACGAAGTACTGTGTGCCAAGGACTTGATGACCGAACATCCGCTTACACTGGAACCAGAAGATACCATCGGGCTGGCAGCAGATATTTTTTTAGCCAATCAATTCCATGCCATTCCGGTTGTAGAAGATGATCGTTTGATTGGTCTGGTTACCACCCACGATCTGCTGTTGTATTCTTTTAATTCTCCGATCGTGGAAGAATGGCAATAAATACCTGGTAGATAGAAGCCTTGGCGAAAATCTAAACGCAAAAAAAGCAAAGCCCCCTGCTCAAACCGAGCAGGGGGCTTATTAATTGGCATTACTTGTTGTAAAGTGCCTATTGGTTATCGTTTGACAATTTTTTGGACACTTCCAATCTGGTTCCCTTTTGCGTCGGTTATTCGCAAGAAATAGAAGCCAGTCGGTTCGGAGCCTATCGATAGGAGAATTTGTTGTACAAATTGTCCTTTGTACAAGGATTGCCCTCGCGAGTTGGTCAAGTCATAAAAGAGTTTGACGTAGTTGTCGGTCTGAATGATCAAAAGGTCTGTTGTCGGATTAGGATAAACCTTGAGCCCTTCGGGAGCGACCTCCAAAGGAATGTCTGGGGTAACGATCGTATCTTTTGGAGGTGTGACCACAGTATCCTTTGGAGGAGTCACTACTGTATCTTTAGGAGGAGTGACCACCGTGTCTTTTGGCGGTGTTACGACGGTATCCTTTGGCGGTGTAACGATGGTATCCGGCGGATTGGTTACAACAGTGTCACCAGGACCACCAATGACTATGGTTGTATCGCCAGGATTCGTGATGGTATCCTTTGGAGGAGTGACCACGGTGTCTTTAGGCGGTGTAACCACGGTATCTTTCGGTGGCACAACAACCGTATCTTTCGGAGGCTTCGGAGGATCGAGTTTTTTTGGATCAAAGGTTGGCACAAAGATCGTCTTGGAAACGATAGTGGTTACACTGTCGCAACTAGGATCGATGAAAGACCGGGTGCGCAAGGTCAAGGTCAGGTCGTAAAACCCGGTTCTTGGAAAAACATAACGCAGGGTATCTTTTGATTTCACCACGGTATCTCTCAAACCTTTAAAGCTCCAGAAGAACGTTGAGTTTTTGACCATGGTATCCGTCAGGTTCCCACGAATAGAGAAGGTATAAAATGGCGCGCCCAAAATCAGGGTATCCTCCACGATTGACAAGTCCGAGGGGGGTATCAAGAAATTAAAGGCGGTGCTTTGGAATTGTACCGACATGTCGTCCAACCAAAGTTTTTCGTCTCCTTCACCTGAAAACTCAACGATGTAGGTGATTTTATTGTAAAATGCCACACTATTTGGCGCTTTGGCTTCAATGTTCTGGTAGGTCATGTTCAGGCCAGTATATTCAGCCAATTGAACCCGTTGAGAAAAAAGACCCTCCAGCTCAGCCCATATTTTTACTGTATCCAATGGACTGACAAATTCATTGGGTGACATAACTTTCAAGTTCAGTGCTAAATCGCCAAAGAACATGAAGCAAGTCGAATAATTCAGTGGCTCCATTACCAAACGAGCCTTTCCATTGACCCGTTCCAGTTCGATGAAAGATTTACCAGAATAAGGGAAATAGCCTTTGGCAGTGGCGGGGTTGTCCACCACTTGGGCCCCTGTTGATTTACTGGTGCTCAGGGACCAAGGTTTGCCTTGTCCCATTTCTGGCAAGTTGTAGGCCAAAAGCCCTTTGATGGATTCGTTGGTGGGCTCCGTAACTTTTAATACTGCTTTTGACAAGGAAGCATCCTCCAGGGTTTCATTCCGGTGGAACAACAACTTATCAATGGTCATATTGCGGGTTGCTTCAGGCAACAGAACCACTGTATAAACCGTATTCGCATTAAAGAAAAAGGTACGGCGAGAATTTTGCCAAACGTATTTCGAATCAGGACCGCCTGTAGCAGTTACCCGGCGACGAGTGTTATTGGCGGCAGCTTCGTTGATCCTAGGCAGGACAAAACTTGCTGTTGGTGCAGAAAGTTTGCGGCTGAAGTACATGGTATAGTTACCACTGTTGGTCACCTGAATGTGGTAAACGAGCTTGGATGCATTGTAGTCAAGATTGGGAAAGTTGCGGTCAGCAGTAGTGGTGACACCTTTGGTATTCCCATCTTGTTTTATCTCCCAATTAGCCGTTTGGCCTTGTCCGCTTGCTTGATTATCAGCGAAAGCTTCCGCTTCAAAAAGCAAATAGGCAGGCTCGGTCTGGTTAATAATGCGCGCAGTTTGAGCAGACGCGAAGAGATAACAACCTGTTAGTAGCACGGATATAAATAGCCGAATCATGGGTATTATGATTGTGAAAAAAATGACGAAATAACAACCAGATTAACTAGGAAACCTTTATTAAGGTCCGACTGGCCTTTTCATGAGCATGAATCCTGTGCAAGACTTTAAAACAAGAGCTAGGAGAGTAATTAGCACTGCAAATATAAAAAACCTTTCTCGTTCTCCCTAGCATTTTTAATGATAATAATATAAAATACCGGGTGCAGGGTAGGTGGAAATGAAAAATGAAAAGTGAAAAATGAAAAGCAAATTCAACTTTTCATTTTTCACTTTTCATTTTTCACTTTTCAGATGCTTCGCGTCCTACCTCCGTCTACCAAGATACTGGTACCTGTCACGTAAGCAGCGGCAGGTGTACACAAAAAAGCGGCAACCGAGGCTATTTCCTCAGGTGTGCCAAAACGTTTGGCGGGGATAGTTTCCCGGGCTTGATCCATCTCTTGTTCCAAGGAAATGCCTTTGCGTTGGGCGGCACCCCCGAGGACTTCTTCCAGGCGCTCCGTTTTGGTAAAACCGGGTAAAACGTTGTTTACGGTGATGCCAGTAGCGGCAATTTCGTTGGCTAGGGTCTTGGCCCAGGAGGCTACGGCCCCACGGGTGGTATTGGAAACCCCCAAATTGTCGAGCGGAACCCGCACCGAAGTAGAAACGATGTTTACGATGCGGCCAAAGCCAGTAGCCTTCATCTGTGGGATGACCAACTGGGCTAGGAGGTGGTTACACAAGATGTGATTTTGAAAGGCTTCGAGGAACTGTTCTGGTTTGGCGTCCAGGATGGCGCCACCACTGGGCCCTCCAGTATTATTGACCAGGATATGGATGGGTTTTAAGGTCACCAAACCCAATACCCGTTTGTGCAATTCTTCTCGGTCGTTAAAATCAACCACTAAAAAATCATGTTGTTGTTGGGGGGAGTTTTGCTCCAATTCTTGTACAACTTCTGCCAATAACTCCGCAGAGCGCGCCATAAGTGTTACATTTGCGCCTAGTTTGGCCAACTCTATAGCGACGGCCTTACCAATTCCTTTGCTGCTACCGCTGACGAGCGCGTTTTTGCCCTGAAGATTCAAATCCATTGCTTGATTGTTTTGTGGCAGCAAAAATGCAATATTTAAATGAGAAAGGTTGAGAGGTTGAGAAGGTTTAGGCTGCCGCAGTAGCAAAACTCAACTTCCCCCAAGATGCTTAAACCTTATTTGATCGATGCAAAAAACTTACTTCGCCTCCGATTTTCACCTCGGCGTGCCGGGAAAATACAGCAGTCAGGAAAGAGAGCGGCAATTGTTGCGCTGGTTGGATCAAATCAGTGTGGATGCCCGGGAGATTTTTCTGGTCGGAGATTTATTTGATTTTTGGTTTGAATACAAAAAAGTCATTCCAAAGGGGTATACCCGATTTTTGGGAAAACTAGCCGAGCTACGCGATGCAGGTATCCCCATTCAGTTTTTTACGGGGAATCACGACATGTGGATGTTTCGCTATTTTGAGGATGAGTTTGGCATCCCAATTCATCGGCAACCCATCATGAGAGAAATCAATGGAAAAACCTTTTTAATTGGTCATGGCGATGGCCTTGGGCCTGGCGATTATGGCTACAAGATGCTCAAACATGTTTTTGCCAATCCTTTTTTTCAATGGTGTTTTGCCCGCTTGCACCCCAATTTTGGCATGGGCGTGGCCCAATTTTGGTCAGGACGAAGTCGGAGTGTCCATCCCCCGCAGATGCAGTTTTTAGGCCCCGAAAATGAATGGCTACTCGTATACACCAATGCCCAATTGGAGCGCAAACCTGCTGATTTTTACATCTTTGGCCACCGGCATTTGCCCATCGATTGTGTGCTAAAAAATGGAAAGAGTCGTTATATCAATTTGGGTGAATGGTTACATCACAATTCTTATGCAGTATTTGATGGCGAAAATCTGGAAATACAGTTTTTTGAAAACCCCCAAGGGCAGGTCTTTGGCCCTTAGACCTATATGGTTTTGCTTTTTTTTCATTTTTTTGAACCACCTGGTCTCGGCCCAAAAGGTAGACAGCATCCCTTTGGCCTACAGTTTTGACGCCCAGGTTCAGGTTTTGGGGAGTGACAAACTCAAACAAATTTACTTCGTCTCTCCAAACCAGGTCTTGTACAAATGCAACGAACAAGGCAAGGTGCTTTTTGAATTCAGCAACCGCTATTTGGGTACTTTGAGCAAAATAGACGTCAGTGACCCTTTCGATATCCTACTGTATTACCCCGATTATCAGACCCTTCTGTTTTTGGATCGCACGCTGAATGTTACTGCGGACATACGCCTGAAGGCCGAACAATTTCCCTTGCCAGCATTGGCTGCCCTGAGCCGGGATCGACAAGTGTGGATTTATGATGCAGGGCTCAACACCCTTAACCGGATGGATCGACAAGGCAATATCAAAAGCTCCAGTCAGGACTTGAGCCTGCTTTTGGGTCGTCGCTTTAGTCCCAATCAGTTGGTTTGTAATGAGAGAGGGGTGTACCTAGTTGACCCTGAACAGGGTGTGTTGAGTTTTGACCTTTTTGCCCAGTTTCAAGCTTTTTTGCCATTGGCGGGTGTTGAACAGTTGCAAACTTTTGATCAATACCTTTTGTATCGCCAACAGGGGAATTATTATGTGGGTGAAACGATTGGAAATGCCCAGGTTCTCCAAGGATTACCTGGCGATCTGCGTCTTTTTACTGGCCTTCCCAACTGGATTGTGGCCTGGGACGGCGCAAAAATTTTACGCTTTCAAAAATAAGGGCCTATTCAAATTAGCAAGATATATAGTAATAGTATTACTTTTAAATCTGTCATTCGACTCCTCTTTTCGATTTTAGCACATTAACCAAGTTTGGATCACCAAGGTGGATCAACACACGATGGTTGGGTTTTTTTATGGAAAAAAAATAGGTCCATAATCCGCAACCTCAATCTTTTCGTATGTGTCAATATTACACCTAAAACACCTAAAATCATGAAGAAGGTTTTTCGAATACTCGGATTTTTAGTCC
>JAAFHQ010000808.1 GCA_013298445.1 Chitinophagales bacterium
GGTAGGTTTCGTACTATTTTGCGGGGCGTGGTAGAGACGTTGCATGCAACGTCTCTACGAGGGGCGTGGTATTGAACTATTGAAAAACAATGCTATAAATGAAAGAAATGCCGGGTTTGTTATGAACGCAATTCCATACATTCTCACAAATTCAACCAATACGTCACCTTCAGCACCAGCGCCCGGTTTTTGACCTGTGGCCCTTGAAAAAACTGGTCGGTAAAATAATTGTCGGTATACACCAAAAACACATCCGATACGGGGCGGAAGCGCCATTGCAAACGGCTGTTGATGTTAACGTTGTTGACCTGGGTGTTGTACTGCAAAAAGGTGCTGAAAAACACACTGCGGCTAAAGGACAACTCCGCCCGCGGCCCGATCAGCCAAAAGCTGGCACTGTTGAAAGGGGCGGGCAAATGGATGTCGTTGTAGGCGTAGGTCATCGCAAAAACGCCGTAGGGTTGCCAGCGGTACACCAGCTCGCCGTTGACCCGGAAAATATTGCCGTTGAAATATTGGCCAGTGCCCACGTTGACTTCGTAGGAAAAAGGTTTGCGGAAGTCCGAGATGTAGCTCACACTCGCCGTGTGGTAAGTGTAATCCGTGCCTGCGGGCAAGACCTCGCCCCCTGAGTTGGTGGGGTCAAAAGGGAAATAGAGGTAGGTGTATTCTTGTCCAGCTTTCAATTCGAGGGCCGAATTGCCTGGAAATTCCATAAAATACGACAACTGATGGCTGCGGTCGGTCAACTGGTAGCCCGGTGCATTGTAGGTCAGTGTGTTCTGCAGGTTAAACCCGGTAACATTGACCTTTTTCGCCCAGCTCTCCTTGCGGGGGAAGATGTTCATTTTGGTGATGTTGAACATCGAAAACTGCCCTGGGCGCGGCACAAAACCCACATCGGCCCGATAGTCCCGCCCCAGGTATTGCAAACCCGAAAGCACGGACCATTTGCGGGTGGAATGTCCCAAAAACGCGGCTGCCGATTGGGCGTCGGCGTTGCTTTGCTGGCCTGAGAAGGAGCGGTGGTAATAAAACTCCCCTTCCCACTTGTTGTCTTTGGAAAAAAGGTTGTACTCCAGGCCCGCTACCCGATTGTAAGCGCCGGGATTGTGCTGGATTTTTTCCTGATCATCTACCCGGAAATTTTCCTTGTTGACAAAAATGGCGCTGATCGCCGAACGTTCAAAAACCTTGCGCTGCAAAACGCCCACGGTGTAATTGGCCGGGCCTTGTTTGAGGGCGCTGACCTGCCCCGTTTGCATGTTGAGCAGGCCGATGCGCCAGTTTTTATCCAGTTTGCCACTCAGGCGCATCCCCGCCTTGATGGGCACATTGAGGTTGCGCGTGACGGAAATGGTGTCGCCCTCGGTGGTCACTTTGCGGATGCTGCCGTTGACCAAGCCGACCCTGCGGCTGAAAAAGGGCCGACTATCGGGGAAACCAAAACGCCCGAACAAGTCTTCATTTTCCAAAAAGAACTGCCGCCTTTCGGGGAAAAACAGCTCAAAACGGCTCAGGTTGGTGATCTGGCGATCCACATCAACCTGGGAAAAATCGGGGTTGAGGGTCAGGTCTAGGTTGAGCGAAGGGGTGATGGCAATTTTGGCGTCGCCACCGATGTTGAGTTTGTTTTCGGTGGGGATTTTGAACTCGAAGTCCTTCTCCGTTCGCCCGATGATGTAGGGAATCACCGAAACGTTGGCACCGGGCTGTGGCGGCGCATCTTCCCAGACCAAGGATCCTGTAAAAGCCATGCTTGCTGGCCGAAAGGCGCGCGGCACGGGTGCCCAGGTGGAGGCCTCGTTTTGTTTGAGGCCAAAACGTACAAAGTTGATGCGCCAGGCATTTTGCCCACTGACCTGTTTGTAACGCAAGGTTTTGAAGGGGATGGCGATTTCGACAACCCAGCGGTCGGTGTGGTTTTGGATTTCGGAGTACCATTTGTTGTCCCAATCGGTGGTCAGGTTGGACCCATTGTCGATCAAGCCTTCTCTTTGCACATTGAAGGGCGACACAGCGAAGTGGAAGCCATTGAGTTTGTCGCTGAAGGGATCGATGTTGACGGCAAAAACGTCGCTGGTGCCACTTTGAAAATCGCGCTTGAGGGAAGTGGTAATGTAGTCGGCCTGGTTTTGGTACAACACCGCGCCAACGTAGAGGAAGTTTTGGTCAAAAGTGAGGCGAATTTCTGATTTGAGGTTGGCGGCGGAGGTATCAAAAGGGAAGTTTTGGAAAAAGTCTTTGGCGACCTGGGCACTTTGCCAGGCGGCTTCATCCAAGTTGCCATCCAGGCGGATGAGTTCTTTGGATTTGCGGATGGAGAGTTGGTATTGTTCGGCGGGGATTGGGGCTTGGCTGTACAAGGTTTGGGTCAGCAGCAATGCTAACCCACTGAGCAAGTGGGTGAATTTCATGCTTTGGCAATAGTTAGGACAGTATAAATAGGCTTTACAGCGCAAAGCTCAGGAATATTGTGCAGGAAAACAAACCACTTGCTACATGGAGCTGTGGATTGAAGCCCAATGCCACATTTTTGCGGATGAAGCGCCTCAAAATGTTTTTTTTGCCAGGCAAGCTGAAAACAAAAATGTCCAGCAGTAAGGGTGGAAGGATAAAACCGAGAGGGTCTTTGGCGTTATAGTCCTGTCGATTACTCAAAAAAGCGGAAATTGGATTTGGGGTTCTAAATTGAGCGCTGATTTCAACCCCGAAGGGGTGACATGATTATAGCAAAAATGGCATGAGGATGTATTTGAACCCCGAAGGGGTGACATTATTCGACCATACCCTTGCAGTTTTATTATAATGCCACCCCTTCGGGGTTTCTCTTAATGGAATAAACACCGGTTATTTTGCTATAATCATGTCACCCCTTCGGGGTTGAAACCAGAACCAATCGACCCTGCGGGGGTTCTGAGACAAAAGCACAATCACGGATTCAATGTGCGGATTTTTGGGTAATCGACAGGCTATAGTCACTAAAGATTCACTGTATGTATCAATTCTATTCCTCTCTGGTCTGTTTCTGGCTGGTTTTGGCCCTCCCCGCCCAAACCATCCAATCCACGGTACTCGACTTCAATACCCGTGAACCCATTCCCTTTGTCAACATCGGCATCCTAGGCAAAAACCACGGAACGGTCAGTGACGACGCGGGCAAATTCAGCCTGGAAGTGCCCAAAGCTGGCTGGAGCAGCAGCGATACCCTCCGTTTTTCGGCCATCGGCTATCAATCGGTAGATGTTGTACTGCTCCATGAACCCGAGTTGCCCCAATCCATCTACCTCAAACCCATCACCCTGACCCTGCCTACGGTGGTCATCAACCCCAAAAAATTCAAACGGCCCAAAGTTTTAGGCCACCGCAACAACTCGGCAAAGATGATTTTGT
>JAAFHQ010000809.1 GCA_013298445.1 Chitinophagales bacterium
CATTCGGGCTCAAACCAATGGCCAGTTTTATCAGTCGTACAACGTATCCTTTACCGAACCCTGGCTGGGGGGCAAAAAGCCCAACTCTTTTACCATGGGTGGCTTTTTCAACCGTTTTGCCTATCCACTCTTTGATGGTTCTGGCGGTAGCCAAAGTTTGAATATCGTGCAGGGATCATTGAGTTTGGGTACTCGTCTGAAATGGCCCGACGACAACTTTGTAACCAGCACAGCTGTCAACATCCAGTCGCTGAAATTGAATCAGTGGACCCAAGGCTTGTTCCGTACCGACCAAGGTGAAATTGTTTCTACGGGTAACTTCAACAACTTTAGTATTCGTCAAAACATCGTGCGTTCTACGATCAACGACCCAACCTTCCCACGGGATGGTTCCAGCATCTCCTTGATCATTCAGGCGACACCACCATATTCCTTGTTTGCAGACAAAAACAAAAACTACGGAGAACTTTCTGCCAATGAGCGTTTCCGTTATTTGGAATACCACAAATGGCGTTTTGATGTAGACTGGTATACCACCATTGTAGGCAAATTGGTACTCAAAACCTCTTCACGGATTGGTATCTTGGGCTATTACAACCGCAAAATTGGTACTTCACCCTTTGAACGTTTCCAGGTGGGCGGTGATGGTTTGAACAACCAGCAATTCGGTTTCCAGGGGGTTGACATCATCTCTTCACGGGGATATGAAATCGCCGACTTCGAAAACAATGCCGACCCATCGGGTTCTGGCCAAACACCCACTCCAATTTTTAACAAATTCACCCTGGAGTTGCGCTACCCCTTGTCGCTCAACCCCAGCTCAACGATCTATGTGCATACCTTTATGCAGGGAACCAACACCTGGAAAAACTTGCGGGATTACAACCCTTTCGACCTGAAACGTTCGGCGGGCTTGGGCTTGCGGGTATTCCTGCCCATGTTTGGTATCCTTGGTTTCGACTACGGTCTGGGCTTCGACAAACCCAACGTAACGAACCTGTTTGCTAAAGGGGTGGCGAACTTTAACATCGTACTTGGTTTCGAACCAGAATAATTCGATTGCGGATTTCGGATTGCGGATTTCAGCTGGGATGTTGCAATTGGTGCAGTATTGATTTTTTTGCACAATGACATTATCTTTCAAAAAAATCAGCTCAAATGTCTGGCAGCCCAATCCGAAACCCGCAATCCGCAATCCGAAAACGCTCAGTTGACCTCAACTGCGATCTCGGCGAGGGGTATCCTGCCGACGCCGCCTTAATGCCGCTCATCACCTCGGCCAACATTGCCTGTGGCTACCACGCCGGGGATAAGGACACCATGCGGCGCACCATTGGTTTGGCGCTGGAGCATGGGGTTGCCATCGGAGCCCATCCAGGGTTTGAGGATAAAGTCAACTTTGGGCGTACTGCCATGTCCCTTTCACCCCGTGCGGTTTATCAATTGGTGCAGGAGCAAATCCTGGACCTGGCCAATTTGGCTTACTCCGAAGGGGCTTACCTGCGACACGTCAAACCCCACGGAGCCTTGTACAATCTGGCCGCTCAATCCCTTGAGTGGGCCTCAGCTATTGCCGAAGCAGTGCGTGACTTCAATGCCGATCTCCTTTTATTTGGGCTGAGTGGTAGCTTTTCCATCAAAATTGCTCAAACACTCGGCTTGCGCACCGCCAGTGAGGTGTTTGCCGATCGGAGTTACCAGGCCGACGGCTCCCTGACCCCACGCAATCAACCCAATGCCTTGATTGAAGATACCGAAGCTTGTATTGCACAAGTGCTTCAAATGGTGGAAGAAAGGCAAGTCACTGCTCTTTCTGGCCAGAACATTGCCCTGACCGCAGATACGATCTGTCTTCACGGCGACGGTATGCACGCTATCTCCTTTGCGCAAGCCATCCGACATGCACTGGAGGCAAAAAAAATCGTTATTCAAGCACCTTACTAATTTGGAGCTTTAAACCATTTCAAAGTTTTACTATTTTATTAAGTGTAAAATTCTCTGTAACTTAGGGCTTCTTTAATGCAGGGTCGTCGAACTATTTTGGTCCTTTAATGAGCAAACAATGAGCAACGAAGCATCATATTGGTATTTAGAAAACATTGACGTTACTGGTATTTTTTGCCCTCAAAAGATCCGCCGTGGGGATTTGGAAGCGCATTTTCACCGTTGCTACAAGCGGGGTGAATACATCTATTTGCCAGATGAAATGTCGGATCGGGTGTTTTTTCTCACCGATGGTCGGGTTAAAATTGGTACCTACGGTGACTCTGGTAAAGAAATCACCAAAGCCATTCTGGGTAAAGGAGACGTATTCGGTGAACTCTCCCTCATTGGCGAAGACAAACGCCGTGATTTCGCCTACACCATGGAAGAGGCAACGGTGTGCGTGGTCAATGTGGATGAGATGAAATTGTTGATGCGCGACCACAATGCGCTGGGTTTGTTCATCATGAAAATTATGGGTTCCCGGGTTCTGGAAATGGAAAAACGCCTGGAATCTCTTGTATTTAAAGACTCCCGTACGCGGATTATTGAATATTTGTTGGAAAGTGCCGAGAAAAATGGGCGACGGGTTGGTTTTGAAACCGAAGTACGCAAATTCATCACCCACCAGGAAATCGCCAACCTTACCGCGACTTCCCGCCAAACGGTAACCACCCTGCTCAACGACCTGCGCGATCGGAATATCCTGACTTTTGACAGAAGGAGATTGTTGATTCGCGATATGGAGAAGTTGAAGGGGGAGGCACTACAGGTGAGTTAGGGAAAAAATAAAATTGGATGCTCATTTATTTACAAGCCCGGGATCCATTCCTCCTTCAGTTCACTGCGCAACTTGCTGAGTGCCCGACTAATCAGTCGCTCCACAGCACTGACTGTAATGCCTAGTTCCTCCGCTACCTGAGCGTATTTTTTTCCCTCCAGCCGATTGAGTTGGAAGGCCTTCCTGCATTGGGGCGGAAGCTCCTGAATAACCCGGTCGAGTTTTTGGCACAACTCCGTATAGTGTAGAATATCGTCAGCTTGTAGTACGGGAGTAGTCGTGTAATCGGGCTCTAAGGACTCGGTTTGGTTCAACTCATATTTGATGTAATTGTAGCTGCGGTAGCGCACCGCCTGATAGAGGTAAGCACGATAGGAGTTGTTGATTTTTTCAAAAACCTGCTGCTGCCAAAAATTGGCAAAAACTTCATTGACAATATCTTCCGCCGCTTCCTTGGAGTACACAAAGCGCATGGCGTGGTTACAAAGGTTGTTGTAGTAGCGCTTGAACAACACTTCACAGCCCTTTCGGGCGTCCTGGGCAAAAATTCTTTGCAAAAAAACTTCGTCACTAATCAGTTTGGGTTCCGCAAACAATTCAGCATCTGCTTTTAATGCAGACAATC
>JAAFHQ010000811.1 GCA_013298445.1 Chitinophagales bacterium
GCGCGGAAATGCTGGAAGAACTGGAAGAGGAACTGGACAAAGGCGACACCCAGGAAGTTAAAGCCATCGCCGCCGACCTCAAGCAAAACCTCAGCAAAATCAACCACCACGGCCAACGCGCTTCCACCATCGTCAAAGGCATGCTGGAGCATTCCCGGGCGAGTACGGGAGTGAAAGAACCGACCGACATTAATGCCCTGGCCGATGAATACCTGCGCCTGGCGTATCATGGCCTGCGGGCGAAGGACAATTCTTTCAATGCTACGATAGAGACACATTTTGATCCTGATTTGCCCCTGGTTTCGGTCATTCCGCAAGACATTGGGCGGGTGCTGCTGAATTTGATCAACAATGCGTTTTATGCCGTTCTCCAACGCGACGTAGAGACGTTGCATGCAACGTCTCTACAACCACCATACCAACCCACCGTCACCGTTTCCACCCAAAAAACGGGTGATCATATCATCATCAAGGTGAAAGACAATGGCAATGGCATCCCCGAATCCATCCGCGAGAAAATCTTCCAGCCCTTCTTCACCACCAAACCGACCGGGCAAGGGACGGGTTTGGGGCTGAGTTTGGCGTATGATATTGTGACGAAGGGGCATGGGGGAGCGTTAAGTGTAAGCAGCATACCCGGAGCAACAACAACTTTTGAACTTCAATTGCCCATGGCATAGAGCATGGCTAAAAAAATCTTCAGTTCCCGCTTACCTCTCCCCTGCTGATTGCAATAAAGGGTTAGAGCCTTTAAAAATCGCCATTATCATAATTTTCTACAGACTCCAGCGCTTTCTCAAGCTTTTAATCAAAAATCAAGTCTGAAAATGAATCAAGACGAAACAATTCAGCCCATCAATACCAAAGCCATTATTGTGGGCATGGTGCTGCTGTTTGTTGCCTTACAGATAGGCTTTCACCCTACCTATATAAAGCATTTTCCAGCATTCAAGCCATTCACGTGGCTGCATCATGTTCATGGAGCATTGATGGCTTCCTGGATTATTTTATTGGTCGTTCAACCGATTTTGATTCATCAACGCAAATATGCAGCGCACCGTTTTATGGGTAAGTTGTCCTACCTCATCGCTCCATTGATGATTGTTTCAATGTACTTGATCTTGCGATTTACTTATCATAAACATGTCATGGATATTTCTCCAGAAGCTGAAATATCAAACCAAGCACCTATCATCATGCAGTTATTCGGTTTCACCGTTTTATATGCACTCGGTGTGATTTACCGCAAGCATACTTTTTATCATCTACGGTTTATGATCGGAACAGCAATACTGATGATCATACCCATAGTAGGCAGAATATTTTTTGAATATTTTGGTGCGACGGTATGGTATGATTTGTATTTAAGTGTTGGCATTGCACTCTTTTTAACGATCTATGATGTCCGTAAAAAGCAAGATTGGAGGCCATATGCCATTGTTACGGCGGTACTTTGCTCCATTTTAATGGTGTATCTTATTCGGAACACCGAGGTGTGGTTAGCAGTTGGGCGCTTTGTGGTACATGCGTTTTACTGAAAAGACCACTCGGTGAACACAACCATTGCTGGTTTCCCCAGTCCCTTTCGGAGCCCAATTCCAACCATTCGGAAGACCAAACGCCGCATTGGGAAAGACTTTTTGTATTCCTGCATCACGATGCCTACATTTATAGGGTAAAGCAAGTTCCATCATCAGCACCTTAGGTAACCATGAAAGTTAAATTCATTTTTGTTTGGTTTTTCACTTTAATGAATAGTGTGGTGGTTATGACTCAAACCCATCCAAATAAATACATTGACAATTTATTTAGCCTATCACTGAAGTACGAAAGAAACACAATAGATAGTTGTAAAATCATAGGCGAAGAAATACTAACATATGCTAAAAAAAGAAATGATACAGATGGTATGGCATTAGGCTATCTAAGTCATTCGAGGTACTATGACCACATGGGTGACTATGCTCAATCGGTAGAGTATGCTTTTAAAGCAAAAAAACTATTTGATGATGGACGCTCTGATAATAAAGCCATTTTAGCCAAAATATTACTCCAAATAGGCATCATGTATATGCTTATCGGTCAACACGAGATTAGCATTGAGTATTTTGAAGAAGGTATAGACATTGCTCAAAGACATCCAGTAGATTCGCTTGATCGGCTTTTCTTATTGGTACAGATTGCTCGGTCAAAATTTGACCTGCATAAAAATGATTCCTTAGAGGCTATTGTCAAAAAAGTATCGGATATTGAACCTTCCGCTGATAATACCAACCTGCTTACAGCCAGAAACATTTTGCTTAGTAAGATAGCATTGTCTCAGGGCAATCTATCAAAAACTATGGCATATTTTAATGAGATAAAAGATTTTTGCTCGAAATACAATAACCAGTTTTTTTTAGCTGCCAGTTTAAGCGCCCTAGGGGAAATATATTTTAAATCCAACCAACAGGATACAGCTATTTATTATGCCAATCAAACCATTCAAATCAGTCAAAAATACAATTACAACAGACATTTGTTGTCAGCCTCCGAATTATTAATCAAAATTTACAATCGACAAAATCAAAAAGATAGTGTGTTGAAATATTTGCAACTGAAAATAAAAGCCAATGAAATACTGTATGGAAAAGAGCAATTGGCTCACTTACTTTTAATAGCAAGTAGAGAAAAAATACAAAAGAAAGACATAGAGCTTTTAGCACAAAAAAATAAAGCGACAACAAATCTGCTATTGTTCGGTTCCATCGGTATTTTATTGATATTGGGTGTGTTATTTCTGAGTTACAGAAATAGGCAAAAGTCTAAAATCAATGAATTTCTAAGCCGTCAAAAACAAAATATCGAATCTAAAAATCAAGAACTTGAACAAACATTATCACTTTTAAAAGCCACACAGACCCAACTCATCCAATCCGAAAAACTCGCCTCCCTCGGTGAACTCACCGCGGGCATCGCCCACGAGATTCAAAACCCGCTAAATTTCGTCAATAACTTCGCGGAAGTCAGTGCTGAAATGCTGGACGAGATGGATGCTGAACTCGGCAAAGGCGACACCCAGGAGGTCAAAGCCATCGCCGCCGATCTAAAAACCAATCTGGAAAAAATCAACCACCACGGTCAACGCGCCTCTTCCATCGTCAAAGGGATGCTGGAGCACTCGCGGGCGAATACAGGAGTGAAAGAACCTACTGACCTCAATACCCTTGCAGATGAATACCTGCGCCTGGCGTATCACGGCTTGCGGGCGAAGGACAACAGCTTCAATGCCGTGATGGAAACTCATTTTGATCCAGATTTGCCCCTGGTTTCGGTCATTCCGCAGGACATTGGGCGGGTGCTGTTGAATTTGATCAACAATGCGTTTTATGCGGTG
>JAAFHQ010000810.1 GCA_013298445.1 Chitinophagales bacterium
GCAAATAAACCACCTGGTCTTTATCCATGCCCAATTTTTCCGATTGCATAAAGCGAAGTTGCGCTCCGATGACCACGCTGCCAACAATCAAAAAAGCCGATCCAGCAAATTGGAAAACCACCAAAACCTTGCGCAGGGGCAATCCCGAATGCTGCATGGAGTCTGGGTTTCCTTTCAAGGTGGTTGAAGGTTTGTATTTTGACAACACCATGGCCGGATAAAAACCTGCCAAGAAGGAAAGCGCAACCCAGGCCGCCGTCAATGCCAATAAAAAATTGGGTTCAAGGAGTCGGAATGGGATTTCTTTGCCGAGCAATTCATTCAACAGCGGCAGGGTCAAAGTAGTCAATGCGACCGATAAAACAATTGCGGGCAATACCAAAATGAAGGATTCACCCAAAAACTGGGTTACCAATTGCCCCTTCTTGGCCCCCAATGCCTTGCGGACTCCCGTTTCTTTGGCCCTTACCGATGCCTTGGCGGTAGCTAAATTGATGTAGTTAATACAGGCAATGCACAAAATCAGTAAGGCGATGGCGCCCAGGAGGTCTAAATACCGACTATCCGTAATGGCCAAAGCATCGGTATAATTAAAAACCTCCGTATTGAAATGCACCGCGTTAAGGGGTTCGAGGGGCAGGTGCAAGCTTCTTTGGGTGATCTTCTCCTCCGGAGGATAGATCCAATTTTCAATTTTTTTCGCCAGCTTGTTCAACTTGGCCCCGGGTTGAAGCAAAACCCAGGTTGTATAATTGGGGTTGTTCCATTCAATGTTTTTTTCCGACTCAGCATAACCCTCAAGGCTGTAATGCGAAGTGAGAAAATTGAACGAAAAATGCGAATTCGCTGGCACATCTTCCATCACCGCAGCCACTTCATAATCCTTGCTGTTATTGAAATTCAGGATTTTACCAATCGGGTTTTCGCTGCCGAAATATTTGTGCGCCATAGTTTTCGTCAAAATCAGGGTATTTGGTCGCGCCAACGCACTTTTTAAATCGCCTTTGAGGGCTTTAAAATCGAACAAATCAAAAAAATTGGGGTCTGCATAGGCAAATCCCGATTCGTCGAAAAGGCGGTCTTTGTATCGAATGGTTCGGGACCGCCATTCTGTCGAAAATCGCGTGGCATCCACCACTTCTGGAAAACGGCGCTTCAATTCCGGCCCTATAAACACCGGGACTGAAGGTGAAATCACCTGTTCGTCGCCCATCAGCACGTCGTAATTCACCCGGTACAAGCGATCCTTGTAGCGGTGAAACTGATCAAAACTGCGCTCGTGGCTGATGTACAAAACAATGAGTAAGCAGGCGGCCAGTCCAATGCTTAGCCCGGTAAGATTGAGCAGAGTGTACCCCAAATGCTTTTTCAGGGTACGGAGGGCGAGTAACAGGTTTTTGTTAAACATAAGCTTAGGTGGTTTTTCTCTATAAAAGCTCAGCGTTTAATTGGCCCGCAATACAGCTTTGCGGAGTTGCCAAAGAAACACGCCGCAAAGAATGTGCCACGTACCTAAAACCTTGTTTATCAATTTTTAATAAAACGCCCTCCTGTTCGATTTTGAACGATTCGATCTGTTTTCGGACAATTTTAGCATCAATCATAGGTACTTCCAAAATAGCGAAATACACTTCTCTGGTGTAAGATTGTATATTTGTAAGCATGGGGTCTTACTACTGGACATTTTTGTATTTCAGAAGCGAAGGACATGAATTGCCACGTGCTTTAGCTCGTGGATGGAGATTGCCTTTTTGATGGACTTTAGTCCTAGCATTATTTAAGCGACGCCTAAAACCTACACGACGATGAAAAAGAGCCATTTCTATGTTTTGTTTGTACTTGTAGCTATTCTAGTCAACTGCAAAACGGGCAATAAGACTGCCAATCGTTCTTTTGCAAAGGATCTGACAGCTTCTGAGAAAAACCTGGATCACGCAGGTTTTATCCGCGATTTTGACAATAAAGCATTGGCACGGGGCGAGAGAATCTACAATGCCAACTGCATCAACTGTCATGGAGACGAAGAAAACGAAGGCTCCATTCCGATGTCCTTAAAGTTTTGGTCGGAGCCATTTAAAGCAGGCAATGATGCCTATGCCATGTACCGAACCATCACTCAGGGCTACGGCGCCATGCCCCCACAAGTGACGCTCAGTCCCCAAGAAAAATACGATGTAATCCACTACATTCAAAGCAAATTGGTAGCCAAAAACAAAACGTCACCCCTTGCACCAGTAACACCCGAATACCTTGCTGCGTTGCCCAAAGGTACATCGAGAGGACCTGCCCTTAAACCTTACCAGCCTTGGGCGGACATGGATTATGGGAATTTCCTGATGAACACTTACGAATTGGCCGACGAAAAAACGGGGATTCCCCGCTATCACTCCCCCGGCCCATCCCCTTTCCGCGACGAAGACTACTCGAAAAACAATTTTGCTTACAAGGGCATTGCCGTCCGTTTGGACAAAGGGGCAGGCGGGGTTTCGAAAGGCAAAGCCTGGATGATTTTTGACCATGACCTCATGCGGGTCGCAGGAGCATACACCGGCGAAGGTTTTATCGATTGGAACGCCATATTGCTCAACGACAAGCACGAAACCTACCCAAGAACCATTGGCAAACTACATTTTGAAACGCCCGTAGGCCCGGGTTGGGCAAATCCAACAACTGGCCAATTTGACGATCCTCGCTTTGTTGCCCGTGATGGAAGAAAGTTTGGGCCTTTGCCTAAATCCTGGGCCAATTACCAAGGCCTTTATCATTATGAAGACCAAGTCATCCTTGCGTACACCGTTGGTGAATCGGCTATTTTAGAAAAATTCGGCTTCGTCAACTCATCCATTTTTACCCGCACCCTGAATGTTTCGCCATCCAGCTCTATTTTAAAAATGCGGGTGGCCAATTTACCCGCCAAAGTAAGTGTCACGGGTAAAGGAGCTACGCTGGTAGAAGAAAACGGGCAAATTTTCCTACACATCAATGCCAAAAGCCCGGTGAAAGTTTGTGTGATGATTGGAGACAAGGATGCTGACTTTTCTAAGCAGAATTGGCCTGAGCCCGAATCCTTGATCAAATACACCTCAGGAAAAGGCCGTGCTCATTATCCTGAAACCATTAAAACCTTTGCGACCAAGGGGAAAGAAGATGGCCCATTTGCCGTAGATCAATTGACCCCACCTTTCGACAATCCCTGGGCTTGTCGCATGAAATTGAGTGGGATTGATTTTTTTAAAGATGCCAATACCGCCGCTGCCTGTGCTACCGATGGCGACATTTGGTTGATCAAGGGGCTGTTAGACCCCAAAGGTGTATTGACCTGGCAACGAATTGGTTCGGGGCTGTTTCAACCTCTTGGAATTAAAATAGTGGCTGA
>JAAFHQ010000812.1 GCA_013298445.1 Chitinophagales bacterium
GGGTAACTGTACTTGTAATTAATTTTTCGCCGGGTTTTGGAAGTGTACTGACCATTCCATTAAGGGTTGTAGTGTCAGTTGGCGCAGAGTAAGCAGTCGTTTTGGGATCCCAATTGGTCCAACCTGTAGTCCAGTCTTTTGCTGGATCACCAGAGAGAGCCCCAACATAGCTGGTTTGTTCGAATTTGAAATTGGATTGTGCTGCCAGAAATGACACGCTGCAAACAGTCAACACAACCAATAAAATTTGTAGATTCTTCTTCATTATGATTGGATTTAAAAAACAACTCAAAGTTCGCTCTACAAGATTAAACCAGGGTTAATCCTATATTGCGAATTTGTTAAGCTTGCCAAAATTGGAGACAAAAAAGTGCAGAAATAAAAATAGCCAACTGAAAGTCAAGTGATTCGCTTTCAGTTGGCTATTGTATTGCAATTATTGGATTAGAACGTATAGCTGAGATTCAATGATAGGGTATTACCATTGGTGAATTGGAACAAGGTCCGATCTGTTTCGTTAAAATTCTTGCTGTCGTCCACATCCTGATAGTAAACCAGATTTTTGCGCAATAAATCACCGGCAGTAAGTTTCACATTTAACTTGCCGATGTTTTTACCCACTTGCACATCGATTACGGAGCGAGGGTTCTCATAAATATCCTGGCGGGTGTCCCCAAATTTAGGATCAACCCCTACAAAAGCAATCCGACGGCCTACCCGGTTGAATACTGCACTGGCAAACCAACCATCCCTTGGGTTTTCGTATTGCAAACCTGCATTGATAACGTAAGGAGATTGCCCCTGGAGTGAACGTCCTTGCTTGGCATTTGAACCTTCTTCAAAACTCAGGTTGGATTTGATCAAAGCCAGATTGGAAAAGAAAACCATGTTTTTGAAAAATCCACCTGCTGCTTTTCCTCCAAGAAATTCAAGGTTTTTCCTTACTTCAAATTCCAGACCGTAAATATTGGCTGATTTTTCATTTTCATACGTAAAGGTCGTAAACGGCTGGGTGATGTCAATGCTCAATTCGATAGGGTTTTGAATCGTTTTATAAAAACCACCTACCGAGATTATTTGCGACCCAGAAGGATAAATTTCAAAACGCAGGTCGTAGTTGTTTAAGGTAGCAATCTGCAGGTTTTTATTCCCTTTGATCTCTGCATTGCGGTCAAATACGTAAAAAGCAAAAGGGGCCAATTCACGGAATTCAGGACGGTTGACCGAACCATAATAAGCCGCACGGATATTGGTTTTTTCAGTCAGCGAGTAAGACAAGTTGGCAGAAGGCAACAGCACTCCTTCTTTGATCCGAGAAACCTCAGTATTCACTTTTTGGTTGCGTACATTGATGTCTACATTTTCGTAACGCAAGCCATATACTGCTCTCAATTTGTTGGTAAATTTCTGATCAGCCATACCATAATAAGCGGTCAGGGTAGACTTTCCAGAATAGAAAGCAAGGTCGTTGGAAGTTTTTTCCAGCAAATACAATTTGGTCCCTCCGATGCTGCTTTGGCCCAAATCAACCGCAGGATCTTGGGTATTGGAAGAGGAGGTGCCGTTGTAAACGAAGTTGCGACTGGTGAAATCCCGTTCGCGGTTTTGAATAAAGAAACCAGCTTTGAGTTCGGTTTTTATTTTGGATTCTCCTTTTAATTGTTTGGCTATCTCGAAGGTTCCTCCATTCAGGTTCTCTTTCAGGTCAGAATAGAAGCGACCTGAACTTGAATTAAAGAAGTCACCCAAGGAAACGTTGTAGTTGTCTGGTTCCGAAGAAGGATCTGTATTGGCATAGTTGACAATTCGGTAATCGGGCACTTTTCTGCGAATGGAAGAGTAATACACCGAAGCGTTCAAAGTCAGATCGTTGTCACCAAACACCCTCTTGAACGAAAGAATAGAATTGCTGAGTCGATTGGTATTGATCAGGTTGGCGAAGTTGCGTACCAGTACGTTATCACTGATGTTGCTGATCCCGCTGCGGCGGATGGTATTGTTGTCCGTATTTGAGTTCAGCAAATTGCGGAAGTTAATTTGAGTTTTACCGGCAACGTAATTGATGTTCAACAAACCACCAGTACTGAAGTTTTGCTGATAAATCTTGTCATTAAAGCTAGACACTTGGCCTGCTCCGTCAAAGGTATTGATGTTGCCTTCACTGAATTTACGGGTATTGGCATAGTTCAAGGCAAAAACTACCCCCATTTTTCTGTTGGCCCCAAACTTAATTGGAAACCCAAGTGAGTAGGCAAAGCGTGAATTCGGGTTGGCCGAAATAACCTCATTGGACCAGTCGTTGTTGAACTTCGAGGTGATGTCTGCAAATTTTTGCTTTTCAGCGGCGCCTGGGAAAAGAGAACTGGACTTAAGGCCATTTTCAGGGAAACTTGGAACATTGCGTGCGCTGCTTGGAAAATTCAGGCTTTCTCCGCTGTACCGTTTGAACTGAAAAAAGTCCTTGAAGGTGGTCAAAGAATGGGTTTGCAAGCCCAAAGACAAGTTTTGAGTTAACTCCGTAGGAACAGCCTTGGTGTTGATTTTGATCACTCCACCACCAAAATCCCCAATCAAATCAGGAGTACCAGCTTTGATGATCTGCAAATTGTCCAATAAGGCAGCAGGTACAACGTCAAAGGCAAAAGCTTTGCGGTCTGCTTCGGTGGAAGGCAACAAAGCGCCATCCAGGTATCCCGCATTGTAGCGGTCGTTCATGCCCCGGATGATGGCAAATTTCCCTTCCTGTATAGAGGCACCAGTTATCCGCTTCAAAACATCCGAGGTCGTACGGTCGGGTGTTTTGCGGATCAGGTCTGCGGAAATCCCATCCGAAACCTGAGGAGAGTTTTTACGTTCAGTTAACAAAGCCAGTGCGCTTGACTTTTCAACCGTAGCAACAATGACCACTTCATCCAGCGCACTGACGGATTCTTGCATGGTCAAATTCAGGTTGGTCACCTCCCCCGATTTTGCGACTACTTGTACTTTTTCATTTTGGTAGGAGACATAGCTGCATACCAAAATAAAGGTACCGGGGTTTAGTTCCAGGGTAAAATTTCCTTCAATATCGGTAACTGTACCATTGTCTGTACCTTCCACCATAACCGTGGCTCCGATCAAAGCTTCGCCTGAAGCTTTGTCGATGATTTTTCCGGCGATGGTTCCTGGTTTATTTTGAGCGGTAAGGTTGCTGAAGAATCCCAAAAGGAGGATAAAGCAAAAAACAATTTTTGACAAAGAAAGACTGTAGTTGAATCTCATGAAAATGCGTGCTTTAATTCGAGTGCAAAGTAACGGCAAGCACAACTGGCATCCCCTATGAGTGGAATTAAGTTTGATTTAACTTTATGTAAACTCAGCGTAAATTATCA
>JAAFHQ010000813.1 GCA_013298445.1 Chitinophagales bacterium
TTGGCGTTCTATGGCGCCAACTACTGGTACAACTTCTTTGGCTATTTTGACCAGTTGGACCAACAGTCTAACCGTGAACGTTTGTTTGGCGACATCAGCCTGACCTACAAACTCAATGACAAATTCCGGGTTACAGGTTTTGTACGCCGCAACCAGGTGAATACGTTCTTTGAGAACAAAGGCCCTGCGCTGCTACAAAACAGTGCTACCCAGACTGGCTTCAAAGCTTTTTATGGAACAGGACAGACGTTCAACCGTGAAGACAACTACGAATTGCTGGCTGTTTATTCTGACCGCATCAGCGACTTGCTTTCAGTTGAAATCAACGCGGGGGGTAACATTCGGAAAAATACGCGCAAGGACTTTACAGGCAACACTGTGGATGGTTTGAGTGTACCCGACCTCTTTACTTTGGGTAACTCTATCAAACAACCTTTTGCCTTTGGTAACTTCCGTTCGAACAAAGAAGTACGCAGCTTATACGCACGTGGTTCTTTTGGTTTGAAGGACATGTTGTTTGTAGACTGGTCTGTACGCAACGACTGGAGTTCTGCCCTGCCTGCTGAAAACAACTCTTACCTCTATCCATCCGTGGGGGGTAGCTTTGTATTCAGCGAATTGACCAAAAACTCCCTGCCTTTCCTGAGCTTCGGTAAAATCCGTGGTAGCTGGGCCCAGGTAGGTTCCGATTTGGACGCCTACCAATTGGCATTGACTTATGGCCTTGGTGCTGACCAATACAACGGCAACATCCTGATGGGTACGCCTAACGAATTGGTAGATCCCAACATCCAACCTTCATTGTCTTCGGCCATTGAATTTGGGGTTGACCTGCGTTTTGCCAAAAACCGTCTGGGTTTGAGTGTGACTTATTACGATGAATCCAAGACCAACGAAATCCTTTCGGTTTCAGTAGCTGGTGCCAGTGGTTTTACCTCCAAAAAAATCAACGCTGGTCAAATCGACCGTCACGGGGTAGAAATCCAATTGGAAGCAAAACCTGTTTCTACCAAGGACTTCAGCTGGGACATGAACCTGAACTTCGCGAAGAACACTACCGAGATTGTTGAATTGGCGGATGGCATCAATGCCTTCATTGCTGAAACAGGTACTTTTGGTACTTCTTCGGGTGCACGTTTGGTACACGTAGTTGGCCAAAGATGGGGTCAAATTCGTGGTGGCGGTATCAAGAAGCTTGACGGCAAAAACGTAGTAGACGCCAGTGGCCTCTTCGTTGCACAGCCTGACACTTATTTTGGTTCTGCATTGCCTGACTTCACTGGTGGTTTCTTGAACACCATTGCGTACAAAGACTTCCAGTTGAATTTCAACATCGACTTCTCAAAAGGTGGCAAGTACTTCTCACTATCTGACCATTGGGGAACTTTCTCTGGTTTGTTTGAGCGTACTGCTGAGCTGAACGACAAAGGTAATCCTTCTCGCGACCCAGTTGCTGATGGTGGTGGTGTACACGTACAAGCGGTAAATGCTGACGGTACTCCATTTGATGGTTACATCGATGCACAAACTTACTGGCACCAGTTCCGCGGTCGCAACATCGCTGAAACGAACGTTTATGACCTGACATTTGTTAAACTACGTGAAGTGAGCCTGGGCTACAACTTGCCAGTGAAAAAAATGGGTTTGAGCAAGTATGTTCAAAAAGCCACGATTTCCTTGGTAGCACGCAACCCATGGTTGATCTACTCCAAGAACCGCGACTTCGATCCATCTGAAATTTCTGACAGATATGGTGAAAACGGTCAGTTCCCAGGTACTCGTTCATTTGGTTTCAACATTTCTTTGGGCTTCTAAAAACAAATAATAATGAAGAGATTCATGTTCCATAAATCCGCTTTGGTGGTGCTCACTGCTTTGTTTGTAGCAAGCAGTTGTGACATTACCGATTTCGGAGATACCAACGTCAGCCCCAACGCCACTACGGTTCCGATTACCTCGGCGTTGTTGACCAACTCCATCATAGGTGTCTTCAATACAGCTACCTTGCGTGACGTTACAGCGGGTGCTTACGCTCAATACGTAGGCGAAACCCAGTACACCGAGGCCTCTTTGTATACTTTTTCCAATCCTGCTTGGGATGGTCAGTATGCAGGTGCCTTGTACGATTTGCAAAACCTGATCAACAACAATACCGACCCAGCTACGGCACCAGTGGTCGCTGTTAACGGTTCGAACGCCAACCAGATTGCGGTGGCCCGCATCGTAAAGGCTTACCGTTTCTGGTGTCTGACCGATGATTACGGCGATATTCCTTACTCTGGCGCCTTGAAAGGAGAATCTCAGGTTCCCTACGATAGCCAGGCTGACATCTACAAGGACTTGTTCAAGGAGCTTAAAGAAGCCGTAGCACAGTTTGACGGCGGTACGGCCGCTAAAGGTGATATTTTGTACAATGGCAACATCGCCAAGTGGAAAAAATTCGCGAACTCGATCCGTTTGATCATGGCCCTGCGCGTTTCTAAAGCGGATGCTACTTTGGGCAAAGCCGAAGCCGCTAGCGCCATTGCTGCGGGTGTGATTGAATCCAACGCCGACAATGCGGTGATGAGCTGGCCAGGTGGTGCGTTCAAAAATACCTGGTTTAACCTCTACGACGGACGTAAAGATTTTGCGATCAGTGACATCGTTGTGAATTTCATGAGTCCTCTGAATGACCCACGGCTGCTGAAATTTGGTACGCCCAATGGCAAAGGGGAAATCGTGCCGATGCCTTATGGTTTGACGCGGGATCTGGCTGTTGCTTACACCAACTCACATCCTGATTTCTCATTCATTTTGGATGCACCGATGCGGGCACAAAATTCACCACAAGTGATCCTTTCGGCTGGCCAGGTTTACCTTGCTCGTGCGGAAGCTGCCCAATTGGGTTGGACCTCTGAAAGTGCCGCCAGCATGTATTCAGCGGGCATCAAGGCCAGTTGGCAGGAATGGGGTGTATTCGACCAGGCTAAATTTGACGCATATTTGCTTTCGGATGGGGTTACCCTGACTACTGGATCTGCTCCAGCCAAAATTGGTTTGCAGCGTTGGTTGTCTTTCTACCCCAATGGATCGCAAGGTTGGTACGAATGGCGCAGAACAGGTTACCCTGACCTGAAGCCTACCAAATATGCAACCAATTCCAGCAAACAAATTCCAGTGCGTTATGCGTATCCATCTACCGAGCCAAACTTCAACGGTGCTGCGTATACCGCTGCAGTTGGTCGTTTGACCGGAGGGGATACCCAGGACGCCAAAGTTTGGTGGGACAAGTAAAATAGGGTGTGAGTTTGGGTGTGGGTGTGCGTGTGATACGGCCTGTGCCCAAACTTATATGGTTAGTCAAAAAGTGTTTTTTAAACGCTTAAAA
>JAAFHQ010000814.1 GCA_013298445.1 Chitinophagales bacterium
TACATGGTTGAGATGTTGAGATGTTGAGGAGTTGAGGAGTTGAGGCTGAGGTAGTACTTTGGATGAGGACTATACTGAGAGTGTCCAATCAACTGTGTCATTTGATATGTTGATTAAAACGTTCGCCATAGGTACGCATTAATTCTCGTTCGATGCTAGCCCATCCAAAAACCATTTTGTTCCAAGAGGATTTTTTCCTATCAAGGGACAAGAAGAGTTGAATGAGCAAAGCGCGGTCACTCACCCAAGCGCCCTTAGTTTTAGTGACCCTTCGGATTTCCCGGTTAAGGTTTTCGATAGCATTGGTGGTGTAAACGATCTTGCGCAAGGTGACACTTAAGTTCATGCAGGCCATCAATTCAGTCCAATCCTTTTCCCAAAGTTGGACAATAACGTCATATTTGCCTTGCCAATAAGTGGCAAAATCTTCTAATGCTCTGCGCGCAGCGGCTTCATTGAGGGCAGTATACACCTCTTTGAGTTGGCGCAAGACCAGTTTGCTATCCTTATCATCAATGAGGCGGAAGCAATTGCGAATCTTGTGAACAATACAACGTTGAAGGTTAGCCAGGGGAAAAACCTCTGAAGCGACCTCTTTGAAGCCGCTGAGCCCATCACTACATAGGATAAAAACGTCTTCTAAACCTCGGTTTTTCAGGTCTTGTAAGCAACGCCCCCACTCAGTGGCACTTTCTGCACCTTGACCAGGATATAGGGCTACAATCTCCCTGTATCCTTCGCAAGTAATGCCGTAGACCACATAAAGGGCTATTTTGACGACCTGACCCTCCCGACGCATATTGATATGCACTGCATCAACGAATAGAACCACATAGCAGCTCGCCAGCGGGCGTTTATGCCAGGCCTCTACCTGATCCCAGGTCTTATTGATCACTGCCGAGATGCGGCTCTCACTCATCTCCGCTCCATACATCCGCTCCAAATGAGTTCGGATGTCTGCTACCGAGTTACTCAGCGCATACAACTCTAAAATCTGCTCGTCAAAGCCCGCTCCAAGTTCGTATTGACGTTTCTTGACTGTTACTGGTTCAAAGGTCCCTGCACGATCTCGATCATACTCGATGCGAACCGCTCCTGCTTGGGAACGAATATCCTTTGATTGCTTGCCATTGCGACGATTGGCTACCCCTGCTTCTTTTTCCTGAGCCAAATGGTCATCCAGCTCCGAAGCTAAAGCCCCTTGCACAAAATTGGCAATCAAGGGCTTGAGTAAACCATTTTCCCCTGTCAATCCTTCTCCTCTCATCAACCCAGCGATCACTTGTTGACGAAAGGTCCCAAAATCAAAGTCCTCGCTTTCCTTTGTCTCGGACTTGTTAGCTTCTTTTTGCTTTTGTGCCATGTTCAAAGTTCTGATTTTTTTTGACACAGTTCAATGGACACTCTCCGGAGTGCAGTATATGTTCTCAAAAAATAATCATCATAATCAAGTTCAATTGTACATAAGTTGATAGAAACCTCAAATTCATCATTCCCCGGATCTCCTTTTTCAATCATATTTTTTTCGTTAAAACGCAAAATGATTGAAGGCGCTTGCGGATTTCTTTTGTGATAGTCTGTCTGTGAAAAAGTACGATCAACATTGATTGCAACTTGTTGAACCCTTTTGATAAAACGAAGAATATTAGATTTTCCTGAATTGTTCTTCCCAATAAAAATATTTATCTTTTTAAGCGAATCCAGGTAAACCCCATCACTCCCAAAACTTCTATAATCCTTTATACCAAAGTCTTTAAACTCCATTGCCCTTTTTTAAAACATAAATTGCATGAACTTCCTACGCAGCCGCGAACCCCAGCACCTCCCTCACCGAAGGCGGCTGAAATCCCAACACAATTTCCTCCTTTAAAATCCCCGCCTCCATCAATAGTTCACTCACATTTTGGTCGGTTCCATCATGTTGAATCCAGATTTTGCCATCCGGGTTAACATCAATGTGCAAGAAGCAGCCGTAGTACCTTCTGCCATCTTTCCAGGTGTTGTTGAACAAAAGATAATGTCCACCGGAATCGTCCGCCACTTTTATGGTAGCATCTGTTGGCTCAGTTGCATCAACTTTTGCCAATCGTTCTATCAATTGTCGTATGATTTGTTTTTTGTGCTTTACATCAGTCAGAACAGCCATTGTTCGATTTTTTCGAGTTCTGAATTAAAAACCAGCAGTTTGATGCCTGTACTTTTTACGGTGTTTTGGATGAATACTTATTCAATTCACCAAAGGCGAATGCAGCTGCGCCAGCACCCACCCTCCTTTAATTTTATCAAATGTATTCAACATGATTCTCCATATTTTCCATATCTAGAACTTGATAAATCAGCAGCAATCCCTGAATAATTGAGCCAATCGATGTTCTTTGGCGGGCATAAACAACGCCTTTGTGCCTATGTCCAGCAGCATTACGCGGCACTATTGCTTAGAGGGAGTGTTTTGGATCAAAGCCGATACTAAGCTTTCACTTTCCGCAATCAAATCATCCATTTCTTGGCGATGATCAAAATAATAAACCAAACCCGTATAAACCTCACTCAAGCTCAAATCATACTCTGTAGCAATCTCATCGGCTGATTTCCCCATAAACTCATGCCAAATTGCGATATGCCGCACCGTAATGCGGCGGCCAACGATATGCGGTTTCCCGCTACAAATCTCAGGGTCGATGGAGATATAATTTTTGGAAACAACTTCCATTTTTTTGTTTTTTCAAATCTACAAAAAATAGCAAACGAAAAAGCTCGAACATGCTTTTTATGGTTCCCCCTCACTCAGAAAAACCATTGTTCAATTTCCGAACCAATGTGACTTAAAAGCATAAATAGTCGGGGGATATATCAGGGCGAGGGCGATTTAAAATATCCTGTTGACCTAACTTTACAAAAATCTATTGGCCAAAAATACCCGCATCCTGTTTTTCTTCCTATTTTTAGACATGCGCTTAAGCATCACCAACATCAGATTAAACAAACATGAAACAACTCGCCTACTGCGCACTGCTCACTTTACTAGTGGCCTGTGCCCCCAAAAAACCTGCCATCGACTTCGACAAATTGGATGAACCCGCCAAACGCCTTGCCGCCAACGCCGTTTATGGCATGGAAGTAGCCGATGGCTGTGAAGTCACCCTCTTCGCCTCCGAACCCATGCTGATCAACCCCACCAACATGCACGTGGACGAAAGGGGTCGCGTCTGGGTTTGTGAAGCCCTCAACTACCGCAATACCCACAACCCCGAAAATCCCGAACGCAAAAACGGCGACCGCATCCTCATCCTTGAAGACAGCGATGGTGACGCTAAGGCCGATAAAAGCACCGTATTTTACCAAGGTACCGATGTCAATGCCGCTCTGGGA
>JAAFHQ010000815.1 GCA_013298445.1 Chitinophagales bacterium
ATTGCGGGTAAGGCTATTGGCGGGCACCAAATCGGCATGCAATTGTGACCAGTTGTAATTGTAGAACAGGCGCCCTTGGTCGTCGTGGCTCAGGCCCCATTGGCCTCTGAATTCAGTGCTGTCTCGTTTCCATGCTCCGTTGATTAAACGATAGCGCAGCCGGGACTTGACATTGTAGTACCAGTTGTCGGTGTTGAGCAAAAGTCCATTGTCGGAATGCTCGGGCAAACCATTTTTGGCATAAGTGGAATCCAGCAAAATTTGAGAATCAGCTTGTAAATCCCCATCCAAATCCTGGGTGAGCCAAAGGGCCTTACTGTGTGCCACCAGTGCACCACCTTTGATCAAGCCCAAAGACCGGGGCATCACCAGACTGTCGAGGTAGAGGGTACTTTTGTCCATCGTTCCATCGCCATTGGTATCCTCTAAAATGGAGATGCGGCCGGAGGGTAAGCTTTCGCCCTTGCCGTCAATATCGGGCATAAAGCCGCGCATTTCCACTACCCACAAACGACCATCGGCGTCAAAACTCAGCGCGACGGGTTCCTGCACCATGGGCTCGGCGGCGACCAGTTGTACTTTAAATCCGGGTTCTACCTGGAAGGTGGCGAGTTCATCAGAGGGGGATTTGGCGGGGGAAGGGTCTGCGTACAGTCCATGCCTGAGCTCTTTTCCAGTGATGAAAAACAGCAAAATGATTGAGCAGAGTGAAAACCGAAGAAAAAGCATAAACTTGCGCCTGTACTGAGTTTATCGAAGGAAAAATCTCTTTCGTAGCGAAGTTTACTATTTTATTTGAGAAAAAATAAAAATCACCAAATAAAGTAAAGACAAAACTGGATCAGGTAGATAAAAGTCTGTGAATACTCATCACCTGAGGAATCAAAGCCTGCACCCCATCATTGTAAATCACAAAATCAGCCAAATTGACCTTTTCCGCTTCAGGCATTTGTTTGGAGATGCGGGCTTCGATCTCTTCCCGTTTGGCACCATCGCGAGCCATCACCCGTTCGATGCGCAATTCAAGGGGAGCGGTGACTACAATGATTTTGTCTAAACTGCGGTAGGAACCACTTTCATACAGGAGGGCGGCTTCCTTGAGGGTATATGGCACATCGTGTTGAGCAGCCTGCCATTCCAGTCCATCCCGGCCTACCGCAGGGTGAACCAGAGCATTGAGTTGAGCGAGTTTATCCTTGTCGTTGAAAGCCACTTGGGCGATGTGGGTACGATTGAGGAGATGCGGTTCCAAATAGGCTTCCGGACCAAACAAGTCAATGATTCCAGCAATCAGCGTGGGGTCATGGCTCATCAGGTATTTCGCCCGATCATCGGCGTAATAAATGGGAATGCCAAGTGTTTCAAAGATTTTACAAACGGTGGTTTTACCGCTGCCAATGCCGCCAGTAATGCCGAGGTGTTGCATGATCAATCGGGTCTCATGATTTTTTCTTTTATCCAAAAATAGACTTTTTTTTTGATTGTCAAAATATTTTTTCAACTTTGTTTTAAATTCAAAAACAGCCCACAATTCAAAACAAGAAATTTGCTCTTATGGCCAATTACAGCTCTAAAAGCCCGAAAGGGAACACGGCAGTACGGGTCGGTTTGTTTGCCGCCATCGTTACCGGGCTAATCGCCGTGTACAATTTTTTCACCAAACCGGGAGATGCCCCTATTTCACCTGAACCCAAAACCGAAGAAGTCGTCAGGCCAAAACCGGAGCTCCCGGATGTTGAGGTAGATGAGGCCACAGATTATTTGCCTACATCTACTACCAGAGCAATAGTGCAACACAAATACTACACCTTATCTTACGACGAACGCCACGAACAAGCAGAATGGGTAGCCTATGTACTCACCCGTGAACGCCTGCAAATGGAATGGCAAGATCGTCCTGATCTCTTTGAAGCCGACCCTAAAGTGCGCAGTGGTTCGGCTACCTTAAGCGATTACCGAGGTTCAGGTTATGACCGGGGGCACCTGGTACCTGCGGCGGATATGGCTTTCAGCACTACTGCCATTACGGAAACTTTTTACCTGAGCAACATCAGCCCTCAAGCCCGCGATTTTAACAAAGGCATTTGGAAAGAGCTGGAAGAATTGACCCGCGATTGGGCCATTAAGTTCAAAAAACTCTACGTGGTCACCGGGCCGATCCTGAAAGATGGGGGAAAAGGTACAATTGGCAATAATGAAGTGACAGTTCCTAGCGCATTTTATAAAGTTTTACTAGATTTATCCTCGCCAGATCAAAAAGCGATTGCTTTTATCGTTCCCAATGAAGTGAGTTATGATCCGCTGTTCAAATACGCCGTCAGTATTGATGAGGTAGAGAAACAAACGGGCATTAATTTTTTCCCAAGCCTCATCACTCGTGATTTGGAACCTGAACTGGAAAGTAAATTCAACCGCGATTTTTGGCCGTTTAGCAAAAAAAAGTTTGATTTGCGGGTGAATAAGTGGAATAAAGAATAAAAGGTCTATGTCTAAAAAAGAAAAATTCATCGAGGAAGTTACCCAGGGCTATACCTTCAAAGGGGCTTCGATTGCATTGGGTGGCGCAGTTTTAGATGGCGAATCCATTCCAGGGCTGACCATCAGCGCTCCTTTGCGCATGTTCAACCGTCACGGCCTGATCAGTGGTGCAACGGGTACGGGTAAAACCAAAAGTTTGCAGGTATTGGCCGAGCAACTTTCTGAAAATGGGGTTCCCGTTTTACTCATGGACATCAAGGGCGACCTCAGTGGTATTGCCATGCCCGGTGAAGTGAATCCGAAAATTGAAGAGCGGCATAAAAAAATCGGCATCCCTTTTAAAACTGAGGGCAACCCGGTGGAGTTTTTTACCCTTTCCAGGGAAAAAGGGGCGCGGCTACGGGCTACAGTTACAGAGTTCGGCCCTGTGCTGTTTTCGCGCCTGATGGAAATGTCAGACGCACAGTCGGGTATCCTGTCGGTGATTTTTCAGTATTGTGATGACAAAAACATTCCCCTACTCGATCTGGAAGATTTACGCAAGGTCATCCAGTGGATCACTGGTGAAGGCAAAGCGGAAATTGAAGAGCGTTACGGCACCATGAACACCGTTTCTGCCGGCAACATCCTGCGTAAGGTGGTGGAATTGGAGCAACAAAAAGCCGATGTATTTTTTGGAGAACCCTCCTTTGAGGTAGACGACCTTTGCCGCAAAGATGCCAATGGCCACGGAGCGGTCAATATTGTTCGTTTGACGGATATCCAGGATCGTCCCAAGTTGTTTTCCACCTTCATGATTCAATTGTTGGCGGAGATTTACAGTACTTTTCCCGAAAAAGGTGACCCGGAAAAACCCGAATTGGTTATCTTCATCGACGAAGCGCACCTG
>JAAFHQ010000816.1 GCA_013298445.1 Chitinophagales bacterium
GTTGTTTGGGCTATACGCGCTACAAAACCAGTTTTGGCAAAGACCTGGTGGTGATCAACATCCACAATGAAGCCTTCGACAAAGGAGGCATCAAAAAGCAACAAGAGCTTTTTTACGTGATCTGGCGCTGAAAGAATACAAGAAAGGCAATTATGTCATTGCGGGAGGCGATTGGAACACCTGCCCACCATTTCTGTCACCGGATGTGTTCATGAAGGAGAAAAAACCAGAATTCCGGGGGCAGAACATGAACCCTGAATTGTTCCCTTCCGACTGGAACTGGATTTATGACCCCACTGTACCGACCAATCGTGACAATGATCGCCCTTATCAGCAGTACAAAACTTATGTAACCTTGATTGATTATTTCCTGGTGTCGCCGAATGTACAGGTGAAAAAGATCAAGGGGATCAATCAAAACTTCAGATTTTCGGATCATCAGGCGGTGTGGATGGAGGTGGAATTAACTCGTTGAGAATTATTCCAGCTCGGCGATTTTTTCGAGAAGCCAGTCGCGAGAGGCAATGTTTTTGGTCAACTCTACCTCCTGTTTTAATTGATTAAGTTTCTTATTGTCAGAGGGAGGAATACCTATTAGTTTTTTGGTAAACTTGATCAGGTTTTTGTAATTGGTTTTTCGAGCACTAGGAATCTCTTTATTCCTATTGAGATAAACTCTAAAGCTTTCAAGTAGAGAAAACAAAGGATCTATTTCTTCAACTTCATAATATGCCCCAATCAGGGTCGTTTTGGCAACAATGTTGGTTACATAGTCATTGTATTCTACCTCTTGTAGTATCTTTATTACATCTTCATATTTCTTTTGATACATATAAAGCTGAGAAAGATTAAAAGAGTATGCATTCTCTCTGATTTCCTTCGGGAGAAATTTTATAAAATTGTTGATGTAGTTTTCTGTCCATTCGTACTCACCATTCCTGAGCCCCACCACCACAATATTCCTAAAAGTAAATGAGTCCAGGCTGCCTTCTGTTTTGAAAAAATCCTTTTCAATCAAGTTTTTATAGACATTAAATAATTCTTTTAAGAAATCACTGTTCCCTTGATTAATTTGGTTAACACAATAGTTTTGAGCTAACACATAAAGGTTTTTTTCTTCACTATCTGGAAAAATATTTGAAAATTCAGCTAGGAGATATTTGTATTTATAATAATGATCTAGATTTTGAGGCTCTGTATAAAGTTTTACAATTTGTGAGTAAATAGCAATCAATGGGACGGATTGGTATTCTTCTTTCTCTGCGATATCCATTACATCATCAATCAATGTGATGTGGTATTCATGCTGAGTTAATTTTTTTCTAGAAAGTACTTCACAGAATATTTTTAATTTTTCTCCGATATAAAAATAGTCCAGCATATTCGAGATGGTTTCCAGATTCGTTTTGTCTGTTATCTTTTCTTCAAAATCGCTAATAAGTTGGTCATATGAGGTCTCGACTAAAAACTGACCCAGGTAATAATTAGCATCTCGATGAGACATTTTTCCTGGAATTTCTTTAACTGTTTTTAAGGTTGAATTGTGTAGTTTTTTTAGCTTCTTTTTTTTGATAGAACGTAGTAAATAAGTTTGAGCTGTGAATTTATCATTTTCAAATTCCTGCTGAATCAAATACTGTTCCACCAGTTTTAACAAATCAGATTGATACTTTCTTAGTCTCGCATCGTCATAAGGGAGTTCTGGGACTAAAGTGTCCCAGATTTTTTCTTTGGTCCATTCTTGGGCCGAGGGAGCATTGATTTCTTCCGTCATCAATTCAAAAAGGGCAAGTACGACCCTATCTTTGTTGAAATAAGGGGATTGGATGAACTTGCGGATGCGGTTTTGTTCCAGCTTATCAAACTGGGCGAGTATCTGAAAAAGTTTAAAATTTTGCATCCCTTAACATTTGATTTACAGATTGAAATGAATGCTCGATTGTCACATAAAAATGAATGTTGGTACGGTCTTTGAGACCACCTGTTCGAGGGGGCAAAATAAAGAAACTTTTCTTTTTTTTCCTTCGGCATTTTTTAGACAATTCCCCAGGAGTGTCGTATCTTAGCCCCAAAGTATTGTGTCGCGTTTTTTAGCAATGATGTAAATCCACGAAACCATGAATGTATTTCTACCAAAAACTGTATTGCGTACCCTGTTTAGGGTATTCTTGTTTCTTTTAGTCCCCTTAATTTTACCCGCCCAAAAACAACTTGATTCTTTGGTTACCCTTCAGGACACTCCCTCCAAAGTGATTTATGAAGGGGTAAGCAGTTCCGGCGTAACAGCTTACCCAAAGCACGGGCAAGCTTTCCTTGATGCCGCCATGACGGTGGACGGGTCCAATGGCTCTAAAATTTTCACCATCGTTTATGCTCCAAATCAAGGATACATTGGTCTGGATACCTTTTCCTATTTCGTTAGGACTTGTGTGGCAGGTAACAACTGTTTCAAAGAAGTGACAGTAGCTGTTACGGTAAAATTGTCAAGAGTTGATGCCTATCCAGATTTGTATTACGTTCCTTCCGCTGCGACACCCGTAAAGTTGAATGTATTGACCAATGATATTTCCAACGTAGGCGGGCTTGAAATTGTTAGCGTATCCACGATCAATAACGGTACTTCCAAAATCACCAAAGGAGACCCCAATATTGAATTTCAAGCCAAACCAGGTTTTTCGGGCACCGCAAAATTGATCTATACGGTTTGTGACAAAGTGGGTTCCTGCGATCAAGCTTCCGTCAGCATTTTTGTGGATCGGAATGATCGCTCCAAGCCGGATACCATTAAAATTTTTACCATCAAGAATGAAAGTGCTCCAGTTTTGATCCCTGCGGTTTATGGACTTACCCAAGATCCTCAACATGGATTTTTCAATGGTGAGCTGGATGTGCCAGTTTATAGTCCTAATCCCAATTTCAAAGGTTTAGACTATTTGACTTTTGAAGACGGCAATGCAAAAATTGTAGCCAAAATAGAAGTACTCGATCAAGTGCGCAACAAATTTGCTGTGGATGACCGTGCGGATGTATTGCCAGGAAAAAATATTGAAGTAGACGTTTTGCGGAACGATGGTTATGTCTACGGTGCCGGTTGTATTGAATACGCCCAACCCAAATATGGCCAGGTTAGTTATGATACACGCAACAAAGGTATTTTTACCTATAAGGCTCCAAACGGTTTTATTGGTGTAGATCAGTTTACCTACAAAAGTTACCCTCCCGGTTGTGGCGGAGTAGCCGAAGAAGCTACGGTATACGTTTATGTGAGCAATTATGAACCCGCTTATAGCAAGTTTTTGATGAGTACGGCAAAATCCACCCCACTGGTTATTGCTTATAATGTGCCGATCGAAAACTAT
>JAAFHQ010000817.1 GCA_013298445.1 Chitinophagales bacterium
GGATACGGAAATTTCACCTACTTAAACACAATCACCTCTACCCCCGTCCAATCCTCCGCCACCCCTTCGGCGATCAAGTCAACCGACTTGTACAAAAACAGCCGACTAGGCACATCATCCGGGTTTATTTTGAGCGCTCGATTAAAGGCTTCTGCTGCATCGTGAAAGGCGCGCTGGTAATAAAGCGCCAAGCCCTCTTCAAAATCAGCCAGTGCTTTTTGTTTCAACTCAAACACCTTAGCTCCAACCCCGTCAAAGCATTCATACACACCAATCGGCTCATTTTTACCTTTGACTAAAACCTGGCCCAAATAGCGGGTGTGAAACTGTGCGGGGTGTTCGAGCTTTTTTAAACTCTCTTCACTCAGTAGAATGGACACTCCAAAATATTTGGTCAAACTTTCGATGCGGGAGGAAGTGTTCACTGAGTCGGCGATGGTGGCTGCGTCCAGACGGTGTTGGTCACCAATGATGCCCATGATGAGCGGGCCAGTATGTAGGCCAATGCCCATGTGGATGGGGAGGCGTTGCTTCTGGATGCGTTGAACATTGTATTGATGTAGCGCGATCTGCATGTCCACAGCGGCATGCAGCGCTTGATCAGGCTGTTTGGTGAACAAAGCCATGATGCCATCGCCCAGGTATTGATTGATGAAACCCTCATGTTGCTGGATAAAAGGGCCCATGCGACCATGAAAAGCGTTGACAAATTTAAAATTCTCCGCGGGCGTCATCGTTTCGGCAAGGGTGGTATACCCCCGGATGTCGTTGAAGAGGACCGTGACTTCTTTTTCCACATTGTCGCCCAAACTGACTTCGGTGAGGTGTTCAAAGCCCAGTGCACGTATAAATTGATCGGGGACAAAACGGGTAGCAGCCTCGTGGATCTGCCAGATGGACGCTTCCTGCTGTTGTACTTCCTTGATGCCTTTTTCGAGGAGTAGGGCATTTGCTAGATCAGCCGAATTGTGCATCAGGTTGATTTCCTGCTGTAGGCACCAAATTTCGTTATCCAGTTGCTGTTTTTCGAGTTCTTGATGGAGTAAATATTGAATCAGGTCGGCTACAGGTTTGGCAATAATGGGCTGCCCGCTCACTTGGCCATAGGTTTGGCTGCTTGATTCGATTAAATAGCTGGCGCCCAATTGGGCGCTGGTACCCAAAAGCTGTTTGCCTTGAACATCTTCAATAGACACCTGCTGTCCGTTCGCTTCAATGAGCTGTAGGACAAGTTTGGCTTTATCCTTCTTGAGTAAATGCTCCAGGCTGATTAGTGCCATTGCTGATGCGATTTGTAGCTTTCCAAGCACTTCATGTGCTTTGTTCCACAATAAATACATTTTTTTTGAGGCTACCGCCAATTAGAAGTCGTAATGAACAGAAAAAAAAACCATCAATCTTTCATTTTTCCTCCCCTTTTTCCCTATCAATCATTAATTTTGCACCCAAATTAAAGCAATGGAAGAGAAGTTCAGTAAAGAACCCAACTATACCCCCGCGATTCTATTACTGGAAGATGGTACCGTTTACCACGGGAAGGCTGCCGGAAAAATTGGCACCACCACCGGCGAAATTTGTTTCAACACCGGAATGACGGGCTACCAGGAAATTTTTACCGATCCTTCCTACTTCGGTCAATTATTGGTGACCACTAATGCACACATTGGCAACTACGGCACCAAATCCAGTGAAGTAGAGTCAGGCAGCATCAAAATTGCCGGCCTCATTTGCAAAAACTTCACCGTTCAATATTCCCGCGACCAAGCTGACGACAATATCCAGGACTATTTCGAAAAAGAAGGCCTCGTAGGCATCTCCGACGTGGATACCCGTGCAATAGTGCGGCACATCCGCCACAAAGGTGCCATGAATGCCATTATTTCTTCCGAAATTTTGGATATTGTGGAATTGAAAAAAATGTTGGCAAAAGTGCCTTCCATGGACGGGCTGGAACTGGCTTCCAAAGTGAGTACCACCGAGGCTTATTACATTGGTGATCCCAATGCCAAGCATAAGGTGGCAGTACTGGATTTTGGTACCAAGCGCAATATTCTGGAGTGCATGTCCCAACGCGGTTGCTACCTCAAGGTATTTCCGGCCAAAACGACTTTGTCTGAACTCCAGGAATTCAACCCAGACGGCTTCTTCTTTTCCAATGGCCCTGGCGATCCAGCTGCAATGGATTATGCCATCACCACGGCCAAGGAGATCCTGAAGCAGGAAAAACCCATTTTTGGGATTTGTTTGGGCCACCAATTGCTGGCTTTGGCGCTGGATATTCCTACGTATAAAATGTTCAACGGCCACCGGGGCATCAACCACCCGGTGAAAAACCTGCTGACCGGACATTGTGAGATCACCAGCCAAAACCATGGTTTTGGGGTAGATCCACAGGCGATCCGGGACAAAGAAGCAACCGTAGAAGTGACCCACATCAACCTCAATGATGATACCATCGAGGGGATTCGGGTGAAGGGCAAAAAAGCTTTTTCGGTACAGTACCACCCGGAGGCAGCTCCCGGACCACACGATGCACGTTACCTGTTTGATGATTTTGTCAAACTGATGGAATAGACGATATAAACACAAACACCTGCCGGCATTGAAGTTGTTTTTTTATTGAAACAACTCCAGTTTTCGGCGTACCTTTTTCACCAAACAACACAAGGACTTATGAGTACCATTGTTGATGTTCACGCCCGGCAGATTCTCGACTCCCGCGGCAACCCAACGGTAGAAGTGGAAGTAACCACTGAAGACGGTTATTTTGGCCGTGCTGCCGTACCATCCGGTGCTTCAACGGGCAAACACGAAGCAGTAGAGCTTCGCGACAATGACAAAAGCCAGTACCTCGGCAAAGGTGTAAACAAGGCAGTAAGCAACGTAATTGAAGAAATTGCGGATGAACTGATCGGCTTGGATGCAACGGAGCAAGTTTACATTGATAAACTGCTCATCGAGCTGGATGGTACCGAAAATAAAAGCAAATTGGGTGCAAATGCCATTTTGGGCGTTTCACTCGCGGTTGCCAAAGCAGCAGCTGAAGCTTGTGGCCAACCTTTATACCGCTACATCGGTGGTGTAAACGCCGCCACGCTGCCAGTACCGATGATGAACATCCTCAATGGTGGTTCTCACGCGGACAACAGCATCGACTTTCAGGAGTTCATGATCATGCCGATTGGTGCACCTACTTTCTCTGAGGCGTTGCGTTGGGGAGCGGAAGTGTTCCACAACCTGAAATCGGTGCTCAAGAAAAACGGCTACTCTACCAACGTAGGCGATGAAGGTGGTTTTGCTCCCAACATCAAGTCGAACGAAGAGGCCATCGAAATCGTTCTGAAATCCATCGAAGTAGC
>JAAFHQ010000082.1 GCA_013298445.1 Chitinophagales bacterium
GCTTCAGCCAGAACGCTTTGAACCTGTTGTTCCCACAAGGAGTGAATCAAACTCAAATCTGGAGCAAGGCCCATGAAGGCCAATAGCTGATCGGTTGCATTTGGCGTAGTCAATTCACCCGTATATTCCCACAACTCCCGCAATGCATTTTCCATCCGCCGGTGGCTTTCTTCGGTGCCATCACCCAGGCGGATCACCCATTCCGAAGACCATTTCAGGTGATAGGTTGCTTCTTTGAGGGATTTGACGGCAATATTGGCTACGTTTTCATCGCCAGATTCCGTCAAGGCCTGCAAATAGTGGAAATGGTAGGCGTCGAAAAAAAACTGACGCAGTACAGTCTGTCCAAAATCACCATTGGGTTGTTCCACCAGCAACAAATTCCGGTATTGGCCTGCGTCGCGAAGGTACGCGAGATCATCTTCACTATGCCCCTGGCCGAGTTGTGCAGCGGCCAATTGGTACCAGTTGCGCGCTTGACCGATCAGGTCCAGCGCCAGGTTGGATAGCGCAATGTCCTGCTCCAGGATTGGCCCATGCCCACACCATTCCGACAGGCGATGCCCCAATACCAAACTGGTGTCAGCCATGCGCAGCAAAAAATCGCTCAGTGCCGCATTTACTTCCTCAGGATAATGATTCGCCTCAAACATAATCCAGCTTTTATAGTGGGCAAAAATAAGTGATCATTTTTCCTGAGCCAGAGGACTAGATAAGACACTTAAAATGAAACGTTTACTTATCTAATCCTCTGGCAAAATGATCACTTACTTTTTTATCGCCCTTAAATATGGGTGAGTGAATCGGGTACTTCGTAAAAGGTCGGGTGTCGGTAGGCTTTGTCGTCGGCCGGGTCAAAAAAAGCTTCCTGCTCATCCGGGTTCGATGCGTGGATGTGCTTCGACTCCACCACCCAAATGCTCACGCCTTCCCGGCGACGGGTGTACACATCCCTGGCGTTTTCCATCGCCATTTGTGCGTCGGCAGCATGCAGACTTCCCACGTGTTTGTGGTCCAATCCTTGTTTGCTGCGGATGAAGACTTCCCAGAGGGGCCATTGTGTGTCCATGTCTACTGATTATTATGACGAATAGTTCGAATGACGAATGACGAATGACGAATTTTAGGCTGCCCGCAAATTCGTCATTCGTCATTCGAACTATTAGTCATTCTTTTTTTAGCGTACGCCGCTGCTGCCTCCCGCACCCACGCCCCTTCCTCATGCGCCTTGCGGCGGGCTTCCAGTCGCTGGCGATTGCAGGGGCCATTGCCTTTGACTACTTCCCAAAATTCGTCCCAGTTGATGGAGCCGAAATCGTAGTGGCCGCGAGTTTCGTTCCATTTCAGGTCGGGGTCAGGGATGCTCAGACCTAGGTACTCAGCCTGGGGAACGGTGGCATCCACAAATTTTTGGCGGAGTTCATCGTTCGTGAAACGTTTGATTTTCCACTGCATGGACAAGGCCGTATTGGGTGATTCATCATCCTTGGGGCCAAACATCATCAATACTGGCCACCACCAACGGTTGAGGGCATCCTGGGCCATGGCGCGTTGTGCTTCCGAACCCTTGGCGAGGGTCATCATGATTTCGTAACCCTGGCGCTGATGAAAACTTTCTTCCTTACAAATCCTTACCATGGCGCGGGCGTAAGGGCCATAAGAGGTACGGCATAAAGGCACCTGGTTCATGATAGCTGCTCCGTCGACCAACCAACCAATCGCCCCCATGTCTGCCCAGGAGAGGGTGGGATAATTAAAAATGCTGGAATATTTGGCCTTGCCACTGTGCAGGTCATCAATCATTTGTTCCCGGCTGGTGCCCAGCGTTTCGGCGGCGCTGTAAAGGTACAGGCCATGCCCGGCTTCGTCTTGGACTTTGGCCAACAGTACAGCTTTGCGGCGCAGCGAGGGTGCCCGGGTGATCCAGTTTCCTTCTGGCAACATCCCGACGATTTCCGAATGGGCGTGCTGGGAAATTTGCCGAACCAGGGTGCGCCGATAGGGCTCGGGCATCCAGTCTTTGGGCTCGATGCGTTGGTCTTCGGCAACCTGCAGGTCGAATTGGTTTTGTAAATCCGGATGAGTTACCATACTTGTTTATTTTGCATCAAAATCCAATGTCACTTGTGCTGAACGGGGATGGCTTTGGCAAGTTAAGACATACCCTGCCGCAACCTCATCTGCTTCAAGGGCATAGTTGACTTGCATTTTTACATTTCCTGACAACACCTTGGCCCGACAGGTGCAACAAACGCCACCCTTGCAGGCAAAAGGCAGATCAGCTCCACTGCGCAAAGCGACGTCCAGTACACTTTCCCCATCGTAGGCAACAGGGATTTCAAAGATGCTGCCGTCCAGATGGATTTTGACTTTGCTCAGAGAGCCTTTTATTTCGTTGATGAGTATGGGTTTTGTGACATTGTTTTTTACCCCAAACAATTCGAAGTGAATTTTTTGAGGATCAAAAGCCGCTTCAATCAAACTTTGTTTCACGGTATGTATCATGTCCTCTGGGCCACAGATGAAACATTGATCGATGCATTCAAGAGGGATGAGTTTTTGAAAAAATGAGTGGCATTTTTCCGCGTCAATTCGCCCATGTAGCAAGGAGGCATCCACCATTTCCCGGCTTAAAACGTGGTAAATACTCAAACGCCCCATGTGACGATTTTTCAAAGCTTCCAATTCCGCTTTAAAAAGAATGGAATGTCGGTTTTGATTGCCATAAAGTAAAATGAAACGGCTCTGTGGCTGGGTAGCTAGACCTGTTTTGAGGATGGACAGGATAGGGGTGATGCCACTTCCTGCGGCAAAGGCGAGATAGGTTTGAGCACCCTGGCTTTCAATTTGCTGCCCAAATCTGCCCATTGGAGGCATTACATCGATCGTGTCTCCTACTTTTAATTGCTCATTGGCGAAAGTGGAAAATACCCCACCAGGTACTTTTTTGATGGCTACCCGCCATTCCTGCTCAAGGGGGCTACTACAAATGGAGTAAGAGCGGCGGATTTCCTGGCCTTGGAGATTCACCCTAAACGTAAGGTATTGCCCTGCAATAAACCGGAATTGCGCCTGCAATTCGACAGGTACATCCAAAGCAACAGAGACACAGTCAGTAGTCTCTCGGCAGATATCAGCGACTTTTAATGTGTGAAATTTCATGCTTTTTTTCCTTACGCAGCAAAGGTAAAGTGATTTTATAAACTAACAAACGTTAGTACGTTTTTGTTTTTGGTAAAAAAAAGATGCGCGGGTGTGTGAAAATGCAAGAATGGCCTACTTTTGGCGAGTAAAGTTGAGGAGTTGAGAGGTTGAGAAGTTGAGGCTGCCGCGAGCAATTTTGACAAAGTCCTCGTCTAAGTCGCTCGCGGTAGCCTCAACTTCTCAACCCCTCAACCTCTCAACTCCTCAACTCCTCAACATGCAAACAATAGCCCTTAGCGACTACAACATCTACGTTGGCCCGATTGAAACGGGATGGCAAAGTTTTTTGGCGCAGAAAAAATATGGCCAGATTTTGGTCATTGCGGATGAGAATACGGCTCAGCATTGCCTGCCACATTTAGCTAAAGCCCTTGGAAACCAAAGTTATCTGTTGATCAAAATTCCTCCGGGCGAACTACAAAAACATATTGGGACTTGCCAAGCAATCTGGCATCAAATGTTGGATGCAGGATTGGACCGCCGTGCATTGGTCATCAATTTGGGTGGTGGAGTGATTGGAGACATGGGTGGATTTTGCGCGAGCACCTACAAGCGGGGTGTTGACTTTGTACAAGTCCCTACTACCTTACTTTCACAAGTAGATGCATCGATAGGGGGTAAGTTGGGCATCGATTTTGGCATGGTCAAAAACAGCGTTGGGGTATTTTGTAACCCTCAGGCGGTTTTTGTCGATCCGGCATTTTTGACCACCCTATCGGCTCGCGAGATCCGCAGTGGGTTTGCCGAAATCATCAAACATGGCCTGATCCAGGATGTAGAGCAATGGAATAAAATCAAAAATATCAGCGACTTAAGCGGAGTCAATTGGGCAGAGTTGATTGTACCCTCTTTGCTCATCAAAAAGCACGTGGTCGAAGAAGACCCCTTTGAGCGTGGCTTACGCAAGGCGCTGAACTTTGGTCATACCATTGGTCATGCGGTGGAGGGATTTGCGCTGGAAACGGATCGCCCCCTCTTGCATGGTGAAGCCATCGCCATAGGGATGATTACGGAAGCCTGGTTGTCCCAACAACAAGGATACCTCAGCGCGGCAGATTTGGCAGAAATCAGTGCATTTTTCATCAAAATTTATGGCCATTACGCCCTGCACGAAGAAAATTTTTCAGCGTATTTACGTTTAATGGGAAATGACAAAAAGAACGAAGGCCAAAAGATCAATTTTTCCTTGATTGGCGCCCCTGGACAGGTGCACATCAATTGCCATGCGGAAGCCCCTGAGATTATGGATAGCCTACGCTATTACCAGCAATTGAGTCATTGAAAATAATTTGTATCTTTGGGTATTAGAGTTTGTTTTAAGTACAAATTTATGCGCACAATCATCGAATATCTTTTTAGTGGAGCCAACCATCCTACTCACTTAGTCATTGTAAAATGGATGTGGCGACTGACCTTGTACGGGTTGCTTTTTGGATTTTTGTTTTTTGTGCTGTTGTCTTTCACCAATTTACCCTCTTTGCAACAATTGGAGAACCCGCGCAGTGAGTTGGCCACCCAGATTTTGGCCGACAATGGGGAAATGTTAGGGGTTTATGCCGCTGAAAACCGCATTCCAATTACCTACGATTCCCTCTCACCTTACCTTGTTCATGCCCTGATTGCTACGGAGGATAAGCGCTACTATGAACATGCAGGCATTGACTTTGAAGCTTTAGGTCGGGTTTTATTCAAAACGGTATTGTTGCAAAATCGCAGTTCGGGAGGTGCCAGTACCATTACCCAACAGTTGGCCAAATTATTGTTTACCCAAAAACCAGGCTCTGGTTTGGCCCGGGTGATGCAAAAATTTAAAGAGTGGATCATTGCAGTACGTCTGGAGCGAAAATACACCAAAGAAGAAATTTTGTCGATGTACCTGAACAAGGCTGAATTTGTCAACAATGCTTACGGCATCAAGGCGGCAGCCGATACTTATTTCAGCAAAACGCCCAAAAATCTGGAACTTCAGGAAGCAGCCATGCTGATTGGTATGCTTCAAAACCCTTCCTACTTCAATCCAATCCGTCGGCCAGAGCTGTGCAAAAAACGCCGGGAAATCGTATTGAACCAAATGGTGAAAAATGGCTCCCTCACCGAAACCCGTTACAACGAATTACGCACAACTGATCTAGGTATCAAATTTCGCCGCAAATCACATATCGATGGTATTGCCACCTATTTTAGGGAGGAATTGCGTCAAGATCTCAAAGCAATTTTAGCAAGTAAAGAATGCCAAAAACGCTCAGATGGTACCCCCTATGATTTGTACCGGGATGGCTTGAAAATTTACACCACCATCGACGGTGAAGTACAAAGATTGGCTGAACGTGCGATGATTAAACACATGTCCAGCCTACAAAAGGCCTTTTGGAATGAATGGCGGGGAAAAGACCCCTGGAACTACAAAGGAGGTTCGGATGCCAATATTCCCCAGGTACCTACTCGTCTGGCCGCGTTGGAAAACAATATTCGGGCAACGGATCGTTATCAGGTGCTGCGGGATTTGTACCTGGGCGAAATCACCCGGCGCATTGAGTCTGATGCGATTGGGGAAGGTTTTTTCCATGAAGACGATCGTGAAGTGGACCGCATGGAAAAGGAAAATCAGAAAGCTGGCTACCTAAATCAACTGGTAGAGCAGCAAATTATCGGGGTCACCCTGGCGGCCCAATACCGCAAAGTGATGAACCATCAGGACTTCCCCCAATTGCTTACCCAATGGCGGCGTTTGCAGGAGGTAGTCAAACGTGATTTTCGCCGCCCCGTGCGGATGAAAGTTTTCACCTATGAACCTGGTCGCAATTTTGAAAAAGACACAGTGATGTCGCCACTGGATTCCATCAAGTACCACCGCATGTTTTTGCAAACCGGTATTTTGGCAGTGGAACCCCGTAGCGGTTACGTCAAAGCCTGGGTAGGTGGCATCAATTCCAAGTATTTCCAATACGACCATACCCGAATCAGTCGGCAGGTTGGTTCTACCTTCAAGCCATTTGTATATGCAGCGGCAATAGCGCTCAATCGACTCTCACCCTGTTATACCGTTTACGACGTCCAACAAACCATTGAACCGGGTGACGGGGATTTCAATTTGTACAGCCGCTGGGCCCCCCGCAATTTTAACAATGAATATTCCGGTCGTTTGATCAATCTGAAAGAAGGGCTGCGCAAGTCCAAAAACTCGGTATCGGTCCAACTGGTCAAAGAACTCAAGAGTACCGTACCCATTCGTACGCTCGTGCATGCGATGGGAATCGACAGCAGTACCCGTTACCCCAATGGGCAGTACCGGGTACCTAAAAGCCCCGCCATTTGTCTTGGTGCTGCTGATTTGAGCGTGATGGAAATGACGGGTGCATTTTCCACTTTCGCCAATAACGGACTTTTTGTTCGTCCCACTACTGTTTTGCGCATCGAGGACAAAAATGGCAAGGTGATTTACGAATCCGAAATACGGGAAGAGCAGGCCATTCAGGCTGCGCCCAACTATGTGATGGTCGAACTATTGCGGTATGCGGCCAACATCAGTGGGGTTAAAAGTGATGTGGGTGGTAAAACTGGTACGACCAACGACTTCGTGGACGGCTGGTTTATGGGTATGACCCCTAATCTGGTGGTTGGCACCTGGGTAGGTGGTGAAGATCGTTGGGTTCATTTCCGTTCTTCTACCTATGGGCAAGGGGCACGAATGGCTAAGCCATTTTTCGTAGAATTCATCCGCCAATTGGAAAGCGCCAAAGACCTGCGCTTTGACGCTTCCAGACGTTTTTATCGCCCTCCGGGAGATTTAGGCATCGAACTCGATTGTTCTAAATACACCCAGGGTGGTTTAAATTTGAATGATCCTGGTGTAGGAGCTGGTAAAGAAGATCAGTTTGGGGATGAGTTGAATAATTAAGCGGGGGTTGAAATCAAACCTTGAGGCAACACCAAAAGCATTCCTTTTTTTTTACTTTTGCAAAAACATGCTAGTGTCCCGGGCATGAAGTAATGCTCGGGACACTAGTGTTTCTCACTGGATTAAATGACCGCGCTAATGCCATACCAACGCATCGCTTACTTTATTTTTATCGGAATTTTTTTGGGGCTGCAAGCTTGTACGCCACCTTCTGACAAAAAAGTTTCCACCGTAGTACGTACCAATATTTTTGAAGACGCTACGGCCCAGGAAATTTACCAATTGCAAGATGCCCGCAACGTTGATAGTTTGCTCTTTTACTTGCGCGATGCAGACCCCAGCTACCGTTACGCCGCGGCTATGGCATTTGCCTCCATTAAAGACAGTACCATCGTGGAGCAGCTCGGCGAATTACTCAAAGACGAATCGCCCGATGTGCGTTACGCCGTGGCCTATGCTTTGGGTCAAACCCAGTCCAAGGCAGCAGAACCTTTACTGATTGCCGGCTTCGATCGTTTTGACAGCACTGGCACTTCCATGAAAGTCAATGCCGCAATTTTGGAAGCCATTGGCAAATGTGGCTCCAAAAAAGCATTGCAACAAATGAGTGCCGTAAGCACTTACAAACCCAGCGACTCAATTCTGGTGGAAGGTTTGGCCTGGGGGATTTACCGTTTTGGACTCCGGGGCATCATCGATTCTACGGCCACCAAACGAATGGTGGAAATGCTCTTGAATCAACAATTCACCCCGCGTATTCACTATGTTGCTGCTTATTTTTTAGCCAGAGCCAACGTACGTCTTGATACTTTTGCGTCCCAATTGGCTCCATTGGCTCCTAAGGCGAGTAACCCATTCATTCGGATGGCCCTGGCCAGTAGCCTGGGCAAAACCTACAAACCATACGCAGTAGATACCCTGGCCCACTGGTTGCCCAAGGAGCCCGATTACCGGGTGCGCATCAACATTGTGCAAGCTTTGGGAAAATTGGACTACAAACTTACCCGTGTTGCTTTGTTTAATGCCTTACGGGACCCCAATAGCCATGTGGCTGCAACAGCGGCCAAAACACTGGCGACCTATGGACAAGGACGCGATGCGACCTATTACTGGCGGCTCGCTAAGGACTCCACCCTCAACTGGGCGGTACAAGCCAATTTATATGCCGCAGCCCAACGTTTGCTGCCACCATTGTACGCGGACTATCGGGAAACAATGAACTTTCAGTGCCGCCGGCGCTACGAACGTAGTCAAAGTGCTGAAGAAAGAGCGGCCTTTCTGGAGGCGCTCTGTGAATTCCCTTGGAATTACCGCTACATTCAACAACAGGCTGTTGCAGTAAAAAGCCCTGTCGTGCGCATAGCGGCCTGGAATGGCTTGAAAAAAATCGCTACCCGCCCGGATTTCGAACGCTTCTTTGGCCTGGGCTGGCGGAAAGTGGGTAAGGAATTGTCGATTTTTTTCAAACAAGCCTCACTGAGTAAAGATGCGGGTTTGATAGCAGTAGCTGCGGAAGCGCTGCGGGTTCCTCAACGCAATTTTGGGCAATATTTCACCCAGGTCGGCTTTTTGGATACTGCGTTGGCAAGCCTCAAATTGCCCCGCGACATTGAAACCCAATTTGAAGTCCAGAAAACGATCAGCTTCCTGAAAGGCCAGCCAGAGCCGAAACCAGTCAAAACCGACCCCAGAAAACACCCCATCAATTGGGAAACCCTGGCTAACTTGCGCGAACGCCCGGTGGCCATCATCAGCACCAGCAAGGGAACGATTCGGGTACAGTTGATGCCGGAGATAGCTCCAGGTTCGGTAGCTATGTTTGTGGAGCAGGCCCGTAAAGGGTATTACAATGGTAAGTCTTTCCATCGGGTGGTTCCCAATTTTGTTGCACAGGGCGGTTGTCCTCGTGGCGACGGTTATGGTAGCCTCGATTTCACCTTGCGCACCGAAGTGCCCGCCCCTATGCGTTATGACAATGAAGGGCTGGTAGGACTCGCTTCGGCTGGGCTGGACACAGAAAGTGTACAGTTTTTTATCACCCATTCCCCCGCGCCTCATCTTGACGGAAATTACACTATCTTCGCAACTGTAATCGATGGCATGAGTGTGGTCCACGACTTGCATATCGGCGATGTGATCAATAAAATCAGCATTCAATAGTGAACCTGGGTTTCAGGGTTCCATCCGGCACTTCGGCTACGCTCAGTGACCGGATTGAACCCTGAAACCCAGGAACCTTTTCAAATAAACGCACACATGAAAAACACGCCACTCACTGAAAAACACATCGCGCTTGGTGCCAAGATGGCCCCATTTGCTGGCTACAATATGCCGATTTCTTACACGGGCATTCAGGAAGAGCACCATACCGTACGCAATGGAGTGGGTGTATTTGATGTGTCGCACATGGGCGAGTTCATTGTAAAAGGAAAACAAGCACTGGAGTTGATCCAACACATTACCACCAATGATGCTTCCAAATTAGGCGTTGGCCAGGCCCAATATTCTTCCCTCCCCAACGACAAAGGTGGAATTATTGACGACTTGCTGGTTTACCGTTTGCCAGAAGACAATTGCGCAGAAGGTGAGCGCGCCTACATGTTGGTGGTGAATGCTTCTAATATTGAAAAAGACTGGAATTGGGTCAATGCCCATTTGGAACCGACCGCTGAGTTTGCGCGTGGTTTTGATACCCGGGTAATCAATATTTCTGATCAAACGTCTCTGATTGCGGTACAAGGCCCAAAAGCCTTACAAACCTTGCAACCTTTGACTGGCATCGATTTGGGGCGCATTAAATACTACAACTTTGCCAAGGGTAAATTTGCAGGATTTGATAATGTTATTGTTTCGGCTACCGGGTACACTGGCGCAGGTGGCTTTGAAATTTATGTAGACAGTAGCCACGCTGCCGCGATTTGGGATGCCGTCTTTGAATCCGGCAAAGCACTGGGGATCGCTCCCATTGGCCTGGGTGCCAGAGATACCCTCCGCTTGGAAATGGGCTTTTGTTTGTACGGAAACGACATCGACGATACCACTTCTCCCCTTGAAGCGGGTTTGGGTTGGATTACCAAACTGGCTAAACCCAGTTTTATTGGAAAAAATATCTTTGAAGCCCAAAAGGCAGCTGGCGTCAGTCGTAAGCTGGTTGGTTTTGTACTCGAAGACCGCCGCATTCCCCGTCACGATTACGAAATTCTGGATGCTCAAGGCCAGGTCATCGGCAAAGTAACTTCGGGTTCGCAATCGCCAACCCTGGGTAAACCGATTGGGATGGGCTATGTCAAAACGGAATTTGCTGCACCGGGAACTGAAATTTTCATTTCGATTAGTGGCAAAAGCCTGGCAGCTACCGTGGTCAAAACGCCATTTTTAGCGCAAGTTTAAACAAAAGTGCCTGCTTTTACATTTAATTATGTACTTTCAGGAAATTTTGAAACTATTGGACAAATGAACCTGCCCGAAGGAAAGGATAAATTTTTACAGTCTTGGGGAGCTTTTGGCTCTAGTTGGGGTGTCAATCGCACGATGGCGCAAATCCATGCCCTTTTGATGATCGCTCCCCAAGCGCTCAGTGCTGATGACATCATGGAGGAGCTGAAAATTTCTCGTGGCAATGCCAACATGAATTTGCGGGCCTTGATCGACTGGGGTTTGGTGTTCAAAGAACTCAAGGCTGGAGAGCGCAAGGAATTTTTCGTGGCAGAAAAAGACATGTGGAAGGTGGTCAAAAACATCATCATCCAGCGCAAAAAGAAAGAATTGGAGCCCATGCTCAAAGTATTGGATGAATTGTCCAGCGTAGAGGGTACCGACCCCGAAGCTGAAGAATTTGTCCGAATGATAAAAGAAATCAAACTCTTTTCCAGCAAAGCCGATTCTACCCTCGACACTTTGGTGAAGGCGGATTCCAATTGGTTTGTGGGGACATTTATGAAAATGATCAAATAGCAGCGTTTTTTACATCGCTACCACTTTGCGAACTCCAATCGTTCCATTTACACTTACCTGGCAATAATACTGGCCCATCGGAAGATTCTGGCGTTGGAGCACAAATTGATGGGCTCCCGCAGGATAATACCCTTCAGCTACGGTTTGAACAACCTTACCCAAACCATCCAATAATCGTATTAATACCTGACCACCATTGGTTTGCAGACTTAGAGTGCTGCTTTCACGAAATGGATTGGGCCGGAGGTTTAGATCAAATGATTCCACCGTCTGCAAATCACGAGTGGGGGTAGAAATAGATTTAAAGATGGGTAAAATGGGAAATTTTTGGCCCAAGATGGATTCTGGTTGCTCCAGTCCAAACCAATCTTTGAGGATCGTGGTATAAATGGCCCGAAAATCGTTTTCCATCGGCAAGTCGTCCGATTCACCCAATTTAGTAGGTACCTGAGGGTTTTTGCCAATGATGCCTGGATTGACCGCTTTGCCAAACACAAACAAGGGTGCGGCAGCTCCGTGATCTGTACCAAAACTACCATTTGAACCAATGGTGCGGCCGAATTCCGAAAAAGTCATCCCGACCACCCGATCATCAATACCCATGAGCTTGAGATCGTCCTGAAAAGCATAAATGGCTTCTGATAGCATTTGCAATAATTCTGCGTGATTGCCCTCCAAAGGGTTGCCAGAAGGATTGATTTGCTCACTATGGGTATCAAAACCATGCAAAGTGCAAATGTAAATGGGTGTTTTTAGCCCTCCTTTGATGAGTTGCGCCACAATTTTGAGCTGGTCAGCCAGGTAGTTTTTGTCATCAGGAGGATATAAGTTAGATTGATTACGACCTTTGTCGGCTGCCCCTTTTACGGATTTAAAATATTGCTGCGCCTGTTGCGTAACCAGCCGAATGTATTCCAGTTCATCCCCAAAGAATCCCTCTGGTGCAGGTTCAACCACACTGTTGACAAATTCATAATAAGCCTTCGGATCGGTAATCGCCATGCCCATGGGCCATTGGCTGCCAACTAGAGCCAGAGACATCACTGCGCCCAACTGAATAGCCAGAGGGTCAGGATTGGCGTCGCTCGGATAACCAGTGGGGAAGCCCGGATAGCGCTGCTCCAGGTAGCGGCCAGCCCAGCCATTTTCTATGTTCACATCTGCATCGGAAGC
>JAAFHQ010000818.1 GCA_013298445.1 Chitinophagales bacterium
GGCTTGGCATTGACCAATCCCAAACCTTTACTTTGTTCTGGTTATCCAGCGTAGCCACCCATTTTCCATCCGGTGAGACTCTTGCCTTTTTTAGGTATTCCCGATACCAAGAAGCCTCAGAAATTGTTGAAATAATTGGATTTGGCACCCCCTGTATGCGTATCATACCGTCATCACTTATTGTAGCAATTTGGTCCCCTGCCACGAATTTTGCCATGACTATCGGAGCGAGGTGCCCCCGAATGCGCCGAATGATTTTTCCCTGCGTATCCCACAATATGGCCATCGACAATCCTTCTTGCGTGGTAAGTAATTGTTCTTCATTTAAAGAAATAGAGATGCTTTTTACTTGACCAAATTCAGATTTAAAAGAACTTATCAATTCTCCTTTTGCATCCCAAATTCGGACTGTGCTATCCATACTTCCGGCTATGATCCATTGATTCTTCGGAGAAAAGGTGAGTTCGGTAACGCTTACGGGATATGCTTTCCAAGATTTATTATACGCTTCAAATTCTTTTTTCATCCAGTCTTTTCGTTCTTCTTCGCTCCCCAATTCCATCAGAACATCGTCAGAAGGTTGGATCACGTTTGGCTTGCTTTGCACTACTGATTTTGAGCTAAGTTGTTGAATGATCTCACCATCTAAACTCCAAATAAGAACTTCACTGTTCTCGTATCCAGCTACAATTTGTTTACCATCAAATGAAAAAGCGATAGCCGTGACCTTAAAAACATGATCTTGGGAATTGAACCGCTTGATCCTTTTACCTTGATTATTCCATATTTCGATGTAACCACCATGCAGGCCTGCAGCAATTAAGCTTCCATCTGAAGAATAATCCAAACAATAAACGGAGTTCCAGGTATTCAATTGGTAAAGATTAGTTCCGTTTATTGTGTTCACACGAATGCCATCGGAAGTTGCTATTGCAATGTACTTGCTGTCTGGAGAAAAAGTTAGGGCTGTAACTTCCCTGTTATGCTCAATACTTGCTTTTTGAGCGAAAAAAGGTACAGTCCCTAAAAGTGGTAGCAGGAATAGGAGTTGAAGTTTCATAATGGCTTGTTGTTATTGCACTAAATCAATGGTAATTTTGTGTAAAATTATAGCCTACCCGAGTTCAGAATAGCTTAATATTTGCAAATATCCGAAAATCCAACTATTGGTTCACGTGACCTAAAAATCATTTTCACAAAAAAAACTTTGCACTAGCCCTTGACTTTTACATCAAGTGCCTTTACTTTTGCCTAAAATTACCCAATTGGGTAAATTCAACCCATGAAAGAACTGAGTACCGAGGAAAAGATTGTACAAGCTGCCAAGGAAGTATTTACCCAAAAGGGTTATGCTGCCGCCCGCACCCAGGAAATTGCGGATCGAGCAGGCGTCAACAAGGGGCTTTTACAGTACTACTTCAAGGGCAACAGTAAGGAAAAACTCTTCAAAGCCATTTTTGAAGAAAGTTATTTGAAAATAATGGCCCGGATCAATTACATCTTCGAAAGTGAAGATAGTTTTGAACACAAAATTGAATTGGTGTTGGACGCCTATTTTGACTTATTGCTGGAGAATCCAAATTTACCTGGTTTTATCGTCAATGAGTTGCATACCAATACCCATGCCTTTGTGGAAGAAATCATGCAAAAACCCAATCGGCCCAATCCACTTCCTTTGATCATGCAAATCATGGAAGAAGTAGCCCAGGGTAAAATCCGGCCCATCAATCCGGTACACCTGGTATTGAATGTGTTGTCGATGACGGTTTTTCCTTTTATTGCCCGGCCTTTGTTACAACGTGTAGTAAATGTCAACGATGAAACTTTCATGGACATGATGCGCCAGCGGAAAGCTGAAATTTTGGATTTTGTGAAACACGCTATAAAACCCTGAACTATGTACAGGATACTTTTAATGGGCTTGAGTGCCCTTATTTTTTACCCAGCATTTACCCAAACAGGTAAATTATCCGTGGACAGTTGTTACGCCATGGCCAAGCGGAACTACCCGCTGCTGAAGCAATACGCCCTGATTGAAAAATCGAGGGAGTATTCACTCGAAAATGCAGCCAAGGGAACCTTGCCACAGCTCAATCTGGCCGGACAAGGAACCTACCAGTCGGAGGTGACTAAAATTCCGATTTCCTTGCCCAATCTGGAGATTCCGACCTTGAGCAAAGACCAGTACAAATTGTACGCTGAAGTAGCGCAGCCCATCACCGACCTCTTTACGGTCAAGTACCAAAAAGAGCTGATCAAATCGAATGCCGAGGTGGAAGGCCAGAAAATTGAGGTGGAGTTGTTCAAGATCAAGGAAAGAATCAATCAGCTTTTTTTTGGAATCATCCTGGTCGATGCCCAAATCCAGCAAACGGAGTTGCTTAAAAAAGACATCCAGCTGGGGATCGACAAAACCAACGCCGCCATCACCAACGGCACCGCCCTCAAAAGCAGCGCCAACGCCCTCAAAGCCGAACTGCTCAAGGCCAATCAGCGGATTATTGAACTCAAAGCTGCCCGCAAAGGCTACCTGGACATGCTTTCTTTGTTCATCCATCAGCAACTAGAGGACAATGTGGTACTCGAAAAACCAGCGGTACTGACGGTTTCTTCCACCATCAATCGACCAGAGTTGAAACTATTCAGTGCGCAACAACGCACTTTTGAGGTACAGAACAAGCTCATCACGGCCAGAAATTTGCCCCGTGCCAGCTTGTTCCTGCAAGGGGGCTACGGCAAACCCGCGCTGAATGTGCTCAACAACGCTTTCGATCTGTATTACATCGGAGGACTGCGACTGAATTGGAACCTTTCGGGCTATTATACCGCCAAAAATGAACGGAAAATCCTGTCGATCAACCAGGACATCATCGGGCTGCAGCAGGAGACCTTCCTGTTCAACACCAACCTCAACCTCAAACAACAAAGTGCGGAGTTGAGTAAACTGCAGGAGCTGATTGCCTCCGACAGCGAGATCATCCAATTGCGCGAAAGCATCAAAAACACCGCCAAAAACCAACTGGACTTTGGCACCGTGACCAGCAACGACTACATCACCTATTTGAATGCCGAAGACCAGGCCAAACAGGGTTTGCTCCTGCATCAAATCCAGTTACTGATGGCTCAGTACAACTACCAAACCACCTCAGGAAATTAACCTATTAACTTTTAACCAAAAGACAATGAATAATTCATCAAAAATCGGCATACTTGGATGCCTGCTCATTTCCCTCTTCGCCTGCAACAAAGACCAAAACACCTTTGACGCATCCGGTGCTTTTGAAGCCGAAGAGGTGATTGTATCTGCGGAGCAAACTGGGAAAATTTTGAGCCTGAACATCGCAGAAGGCCAAGAGTTG